>JBEKHU010000008.1:0-19774 GCA_050012115.1 Bryobacteraceae bacterium
CGCAGGGCGGCGGCGACAGCGCGGACCTGCTGGCCGGCCTGAGCGAGATCGCGCGGCTGGCCAAGCAGGACTCGGCGAAAGCGCTGGTGGAGTCGACCGGCGGCGAGAAACTCGGCTTCGCGACCCTCAAGGGCCTGGAGAAGTCGCTCTCGCGGATGGGCGAGGAACTGCACAGCCAGTACCTGCTGAGCTTCCCGGCGCAGCAGGTCGAGCCGGGATTTCACACGCTGGCGGTGCGGGTGTTGAATCGCCGCGGCCTGACCATCCGCTCCCGCTCCGGCTACTGGTTTGGGGAGATCCCCGGGCCGAAAGAGTAGGGCCGCAGGCTCCCGGATTCTGTGGCGGGAACGCGGGCCGGCGGCAACGAAAACCGCTCAGAATGAGCGTGTTTTGTCCGTAAGTGATTGATTCTTGGTTAATAAACCGCTCAGGCTGAGCGGTTTCCAGGCGTGCGGCGAGGGTTACTCTCCATAGGACTCGGATACTCTGCGGGAATCCGCGTCGGGGTACGGAGGGAACGCCCACACCAAGGCCTTTGCATGCCCCAGACCCGGTCCTGACGCCGGAGTGGGCCGCACCTCCATAAGCGGAGGGCTGTGAAAAATCTTAAAAATTCGTACAGTTCGCTATCCGTTTATCTGCTTCTCTCGATATACTGCTCACGAGTAATCTATGCGAAACCAAACTGCAAACGACCGTCACGCAAGGCGTATGGTGTGCACGACCCGCTTCCTGCTGGCCGCCTCCGTGCTGCTGATCTCCTCACAGGCCTTCGCCCAGCAGAGCTATGTCGGGCGCTTCGACGCCTACGCGGGCTACATGTACCTGAACAGTCCGCACATCAAGCTGGCGGAAAACGGGTTTCACACCCAGGTCGGCGCCCGCGTCACCAACTGGCTCTCGCTGGGTTTTGACTACTGCATCGGGACGGGGAACACGAGCATAAATGCCGCCCTGCTGACGACCAACCTGCAGCAGCAACTGGGCGCGGAGTTCGCCCAACTGGTTGCGCTCGGCGTGATCCCCCCTACCTATGTGCTCACGGTACCGATCGATTCAAAGACGGAAACCTACTCCGCCGGTCCCCAGGTTTCCTACCGCCATTTCAAGGCCGTGACGCTGTTCATCCGTCCGGACCTGGGAGCGATGCACGAGACCGCAATACCGCACCCCACCGACGTGATCGCGCAGAGCATCGTCCAGCAACTGGTGCCCAGCGGCAAGAAGCTGGACTGGGTCGCGTTCTACGGTTTCGGCGGCGGCGTGGATGTAAACATAACAAAGCACTTCAGCCTGCGAATTCAGGCCGACCTGGTGCACGACCACCTGTTCGACGATCTGCTCAAGGATAGCCGCAACACGGTCCGCTTTTCGATCGGCCCGGGCGTCCAGTGGGGCAAGAACGTCGCCAAGTAGGGACGGCGCGGCGCATGCCGGCCAGGCCAGTCCGAACGCGGGTAGGCCGCGCCGCTCTTTATCGCCCGGGTTCCCGGGTCAGCGCGTAGAAAACGACATACAGCCAGCCGCAGAAACCGTGAAAGATGGCCCACAGGATGGACTTGTGGAGGGACCACGAGATCGCCACCGCGATGGCCGAGCCCAATCCGATTCCGCCTTTGGTCGCATCAGAACGCGTTAGCATAAAGACTCCCTTTTTCGTGGCGGCCTCAGCGCAACTCATACCCCTTGCTGTTCAGATATTCCCTGATCCAGGCGATGCTTGGGGCCATGAGCCGGTCGCCCGCGGCCTCGGGCGAGATGGGAATCTCGCGGCCGGTGGCGTGCATGATATCCAGGCAGCGGCGGATATTCTCCGCGTTGGCGCCGCCGCCGACGGTCTCCTCGCTGCTGGCGATGCCGGTCTCCTCGCCGCGCATGGCCTGGGTGAGCGCGCGGCTGACATCCTTGATGTGCATTTGCACCACGCGGTCCTTGACCTGCTCCAGGAAGGCCACCGGGTCCTGGCCCGCAATGAACGCGTTGCCCGTGTCAAAGTTGACGCCGATGCGCTCGCTGCCATTTTGGGTGACGAGCCGCCACAACGCGTCGGGCCGGGTGGTCAGAGTGCCGTGCGGTTCGATGGCGATGAACGCGCCGTGACGCTCGGCGACCGGCAGGACGCATTCGAAGTGGTACTTGATGACGTTGAACCACTCCTCGTCCGAGCGGCCGGGCGGGTAGCCGCCGCTGTCGGTGGTGATGAACAGGCGGCAGCCGATCATGTCCCCCCACAGAATCGTTTTGATCAACACGTCGATCGAGTGGTGGCTCCAGATAGGATAGTCGCAATCGATCGAGACCAGCTCCAGATCGTACTTCCGCAGCAGATCGCGGATCACGAAGGGGTCGTCGTCCACGCTCACATAGGGCGAGAAACCGAGACCCTCGAGCAGGTTGAAGCCCGTGGCGGTGGTCAGTTCGACGTACTTCTCGCCGAGTTCGCGAATGCGCTGGAAGCACTTCTCGACGCCCCACCAATCCGGGCGCCAGTTATCGGTGCTCATGGTAATCTTGAACGGCATGGTCGGGTGTGTCCTTTCCTGTCTACTGACCGGCGCGCCGCCACGGCGGGGCGCGTTTTCAACTGGCGGCAGATCCGCTGAAATGATAGGCTTTCCACAACGCCAGTCAAATTTGAGCCCTTCGCCGGCATCCGCATCGGCTGAACCTGGCCGTTGGTGCTGGCGGGCCTTCTTCGGGAGGTAGGGCTCGAAGGCTGTCAGCACGCTCGGCGATACCCACCAGAATTCCTGAGCAGGCGCAGTCGCGGTTCTCTCGTGACAGGCCAGGCATCCATCCGCCGCCGGCAGCGGCGGCGGAGGCCATAACAGAACCGCGGATGTGGACTGAGTGCCAGGATGGAATGCAAATAAAAGGGAGAATACGATCCTGAACTCCTCAATTTTACTGACGATGACCGCGCTGCTCGCGTTTTCCTCCATCGGGGCCCGTGCCCAGGACGCCGAGCCGCTGAAGATCGATATCGGCTTCGAGCAGCGGGTCCGGAATGAGAATTGGAACAACATCATCGACTTCAGCGACAAGACCGACGACCAGCGCAACCAGATCCGTTATCGCACCCGCCTGTGGGGCAACTTTCAGTTGTCCTCGAAGGTGGATTTCAACGTCGGCCTCGATCAGGAGACCAACGAGATCATCGTTCCGCACACGCCCTTCAAGTTCGACGAGATCATCTTCGAGAGCTTTTACCTGGACTTCCACGACGTGCTTACGAAGGGCCTGTCGCTGCGGATCGGCCGTCAGAACCTGATCAAGGGCGACGGCTGGCTGACGCTGGAGGGCAATCCGTGGGATGGCTCGCGCTCGATCTATGTGAACGGGTTTGACCTGGCGTATGCGTTTGGGAAATCGAAGATCGAGGCGATCGGGATTTTGGATCCGTCGCACGACCGATTTCTGCCGATCATCAACGATAAGAACCGCCAACTGGTGGAGTGGGACGAACAGGCCATCGGCAGCTATTTCACGCACAAGCCGCGCAAGGACACCGACCTCGAGGCGTACTACTTCCTGAAGAAGGAAATCCACGACCGGCGTGCGCCCACGAACCCGCAGTTCCAGCCGGACCGGCACGTGCACACGGCCGGCGGGCGAGTAGTGCGGCGCTTCGGCGGCGGTTCGAGGTGGGTCACCGAGGGCGCCGAACAATGGGGCGAGGACCACGCTAAGACGAACATTCGCGGCTGGGGCATGTACAGCTATCTGAAGAAGGGCTTCGATCGGCCGCTGAAGCCCTACATCCAGGGTGGCTGGTACGGCTTCTCAGGCGACGACGCCAGCACCAAAAGCACCTACGAAGGCTGGGATCCGCTGTTCAGCCGCTGGCCAGCCTGGAGCGAGCTGTACATTTACAGCCAACTGAAGGAGAAGGGCGTCTCCTACTGGACCAACCTCAGCATGTGGCAGGCCGAGACGGGCTTCAGGCCGTGGAAGCCGCTCGACTGGCGCTTCACCTACTACCGCATGGACGCCTTCCACCCCTTCGCGGGCAGCCCCGCCATCTTCGCCCACGGCACCGGCCGCGGCGACATGCTGCAGAGCCGGCTGGGCTTCACGTTGAATCCGCAGTGGTCCGGCCACGTGCTGTACGAGACCCTGCTGCCCGGCAGCTTCTACCAGGGCCACGATCCCGGCTATTTCCTGCGCTTCGAGATGATCTACGCGTTCAAACAGACCTTTGCGCTGCGCTGAGACGCGCCGCGCGGGCCGCTACTACGCCCGCAGGCGCGCTTCCTGGTCCTTGTACTGCAGCAGGTAGAGCTTCCAATAGATGCCGCGCGCGGCCAGGAGCTCCTGGTGCGTGCCGCTTTCGCGCAGCTTGCCTTTGTGCATGACGGCGATGCGGCTGGCGCGCTGGATGGTCGACAGGCGGTGGGCGATGACGATCGAGGTGCGCCCCTCGACCATGCGGTCCAGGGCATCGCGGACCTTGAACTCGGTCTCGGTGTCGACGCTGGAGGTGGCCTCGTCGAGGATCAGATAGCGCGGCTGGCGGGCCAGCGCGCGGGCGAAGCTGATGAGTTGCTTCTGTCCGGTGGAGAGGCCGGCGCCGCGCTCGCGGACCTGGTGGTTCAGTCCCTCGGGCAGGCTGGCCAGGAAGTCGGTCAGGTTCACCTGGCCGGCCGCCGCCTCGACCGTGTGGGCCTCGATCTCGTCGCCCAGGCGGATGTTGCCTTCCAGCGTTCCGGTGAACAGGTGCGGATCCTGCAGCACGATGCCGAAGTGGCGCCGCAGCTCGCGCGGATCGAATTCACGGATGTCCGTTCCGCCGACGCGGATCGACCCGCGTTGGACATCGTAAAAACGGAGCAGCAGATTCGTGAGGGTCGTCTTGCCCGCCCCGGTGTGGCCCACGACGGCCAGCGTCTCACCGGGTTCGATGCGCAGGCTCAGGTCGCGTAGAACCCAGTCCTCGTCCTTATAGGCGAACCAGATGTGGTCGAACTCGATCGCGGCGGGCTCGGTCGGGAACGGCGTCGGCGCGGGGGGCGGCGTCACGTGGACGGGCTCGTCGAGCAGAGCGAAGATGCGCTCCGCGGCGGCCAGAGCGCCCTGCAGCACGTTGTATTTCTCGCTCAGATCCTGGATCGGCCGGAAGATGCGCAAGGCATATTGGAAAAACGCCACCAGGATGCCCATCGAGATCGCGCTGTGCCGCACCTGCCATCCGCCGCGCGCCAGGATGCCGGCGATGGCCAGCCAGGAGAGAAATTCCACCGCCGGGAAGAACCAGCCGTAGGCCACGATGGTCGCCTTGTACGCGTCCATGTGCTCGCGGTTGACCTTCTCGAAGTCCGCGGCGGCGCGCTGCTCGCGGTTGAACAACTGCAGCACGGTGATGCCGTTGATGTGCTCCTGAAGAAAGGCGTTGATGCGCGCCACGGCGACGCGGATGCGGCGGTTGCCGGCAGTCACCGCGCGGCGGAAGAACACGGTCACGGCGAACACCAGCGGCATCACGGCCAGCGTCACCAGCGTCAATCCCACGCTCAGCCGGAACATCGCGCCGAAGATGAACAGCAGCACCAGAATGTCGCCGAAGACGGTGATCAGACCCGAAGTGAACAGCTCGTTCAGCGCGTCGGCGTCGGTGGTCACGCGGGTCACCAGGCGCCCCACGGGATTGCTGTCGTAGAAGGCGATGTCGAGCGCCTGCAGATGGGCCATCACGCGGCGCCGCAGTTCGAACATGGCGTGCTGCCCGGTGCGCTGCATCAGGAACTGCTGGGTGAATTCGGCAAACAGTCCGACCGTGATGGCCAGCAGGTAGAGCAGCGCGACCTGCGCCAGGCCGGTCTCGCGGCCCGCGGCCAGGTAGCGTTCGAGCCAGGGTGAGATGGAGCTGCCGGTAGGGGCGATGTAACGGTCGATGGCGATCCGCGTCAGCAGCGGCGTGACGACCTGCAGCAACGAGCCCAGCAGCAGGCACAGCGTCGCCACCACGACCGGACGCCACCACGGCAGCGCCAGCCCGAGCAGGCGTCCCAACAGACGCCGATCAAAGCTCTTTGTAAAGGCCCGCTCTTCCACTTCCCTCCAGTGTAGCGTGGGGGTCGCGGGCCGCCGCGCGCCAGTGGAAAAGCGGCTAGATTGAGTTGTGACCCCATGAATGGCGCGATCGTGGTCGACAAGCCGCCGGACTGGACGTCGCACGACGTCGTGAATCGGATGCGGCGGATTGCGGGCACGCGCAAAATCGGCCATCTCGGCACGCTCGATCCGTCGGCCACCGGCGTTCTGCCGCTGCTGCTGAACCGCGCCACGCGGCTGGCCCAGTTCTTCACGCGCAACGACGAGGTCTACGAAGGCGTGATCCGCTTCGGCTGGTCCACCAATACCTATGACGCCGACGGCGAGCCGACCTCAGTGCAGACCGAGCCCGTGCTGCAGCGCGAGCGCCTGGAGGAGCTGTTCGACCGCTTCCGCGGGCTGATCCTGCAGACGCCGCCGCTGGTTTCGGCGAAGAAGATCGCGGGCCGGCCGGCGTACGAACTCGCGCGCAAAAACATTGCCGTTGAAATGAAGCCCGTCGAAGTCACCATCCGCTCGCTCGAGCTGCTGTGGGTGGAAGGATCCGAGGTGGGCGTGCGCGTGGATTGCAGCGCCGGCACGTATCTGCGCTCGATCGCGCACGACGCCGGGCAGGCGCTGGGCTGCGGGGCGCATTTGAAATCGCTGCGCCGGCTGCGCTCCGGGCAGTTCACGATCGAGCAGGCGCGAACGCTCGAGCAGTTGGCGCAACTGGCCGCCGAGGACCGGCTGGGCGAGGCGCTGGTCCCGGCGCTGCAACTGCTGCCCGATTTCTCCACCGAGATCGTGGACCGACTGACCGAAGGCCAGATCCGGCAGGGACGCGACTTCCGTGTTTCCCCATTCAAGCTGCGCGACGGGATGAAACACGTGAAAGCAGTATCGCGCTCGGGCGAGCTGATCGCCATCGGCGAGGCCGTGCTGCCGAACGTCTACCACCCGATTCTGGTGCTGTGAAGGCGGGCGCCCCTATTTGCCCGTCTGCCCGCGCCGTTTCCTGGCCCACCCTTTTTTCACTACCTGCCGCGAACGCCCCAGCGCCAGCGCGTCCTCGGGCACTGCGTCGGTAATCACGCTCCCCGCGGCGACGTAGCTGCCCGCTCCGATCTCCACCGGCGCCACGAGCGTCGCATTGCTGCCCACGAAGGCGCTCGGGCCGATCAGCGTCTGGTGCTTCTTCACGCCGTCGTAGTTGCAGGTGATGGCGCCCGCGCCGATGTTCACTTCGGGGCCGATGACGCTGTCGCCGAGATAGGCCAGGTGCATGGCCTTGGAGTCCGCGCCGAGCCGCGTGTTCTTCAGCTCCACGAAGTTGCCGACGCACGCCTTGGCCTCGACGGTCGCGTTCATCCTCAGCCGGGCAAACGGCCCGACACGCGCGCGCGCCTCCAGCGTCGAGTCGTCGATCACCGAGTAGGGCAGGACCTCGGCTTCGTCGCCCAGCACCGCGTTGCGCAGGATCGCGCCCGCGCCGATACGGCACTCCGCTCCGATGCGCGTCCTACCGAGCAGTTGAGCGAATGGTCCGACGATCGTATCGGCGCCGACCACGACGTGTTTGTCGATGCTGACAGTCTCGGGACGCTCGATGGTCACGCCGGCCAGCATCAGCTCGCGCGCCTTGCGCTGGCGCAGGATGCGATCGGCCTCGGCCAGTTCGACGCGCGTGTTGATGCCCAGGATCTCGCCCGGGTCGTCGACCACGCAGGCCGCCGTGGCGTGGCCGGAGCCGCGCAGCGCCGCGACGATGTCGGTGAGGTAGATCTCGCCCGAGGCCGGGTTCGGCTGGAGCGCGGCGAGATGCTTCCACAACAGCGCGGCTTCGAAACAATAGAGCCCCGAATTGATCTCGCGGATCTGTTTCTGCTCCGCGCTCGCGGCCTTTTCCTCCACGATGGAGCGGACATGCCCGGCCTCATCTTGGCCGCGGCCGTGGTCACGGCCGCTGTCACGAATGACGCGCCCGTAGCCCGTGGGGTCGTCGAGACACGTGGTGATCAGCGTCGCCGCGCAACCCGCCTCCTCGTGACGCCGCATCAGGTGGCGCAGCGTCTCCGGCCGCAGCAGCGGGCAATCGCCATACAGCACGACGATTCGGCCTTCGTTGAGGCCCTCCAGCCCCGCACACACGCCGAGCGCGTGGCCGGTCCCCTTCTGTTCGGTCTGCACAGCGAAGCGCACGCCGGAGCGCTCGACCTCGGCGCGCACGCGTTCGGCCTGGTGGCCGACCACCGCCACGATGCGCTCGGCGGGCGCGATCTCGCGGGCAGCTTCAATCACGTGTTCGAGCAGACATTCGCCGCCGGCGCGGTGCAAAACCTTGGCCAGCCGCGATCGCATGCGCGTGCCCAGGCCGGCGGCCAGAATGACGACGGAAACGGGGGACGAGGACATACACTCTCCGTACTCACGATTGTACGGGGCGGAGGGAGGCCGCCGCGAGGACTTCGGCCATCTGGCACCCGGGGGTTCGCCCAAGCGATCGGCGTCACCGGGCCTGGTTTCGATCATCCCCTCAAAAAAGCAAAAGTGCCAAAATTTGGCGCTTTTTCAACCAAGAATCAATAAGTTACGGTCAAAAAGCGGCTAAACTTTGGCATGTACCCCTCTCCTGCGCTCACTCTAGCCGCCGCCGTCGGGCGCTGGAGCGGGCGCACTCTCGGCACCCGCTGGAGCGCATGGGATCGGGATTCTCTGAAGCGCGTGGGAATGGCGAGGATGCCCTTTCGCCTCCCAATGAGAAATGCGCGCTAGCGCGTCAGAGCCAGTGCGCGCTGCGTGCGCCGCCGGCCGCGCCGCGCCAGGTCGATGGCCACCGCCGCGGTGAGGTCGGGGTCGTGGCGGACTTTGTCGCCCGCGGCCAGCAGCGGTCTGGCCATCACCTGAACGCCCATCGCCATCAGCCGCGCCAGGTCGGTCTCGACCGGGCGCGCGGCCTGGCGTTCATAGCGCCGCAGCCGGCGCTCGGGGACAGGCGCGTTATTGAGCACGGCCACCTCCACCAGGCGGCGAGCCGCGTGCCGTTCGATGGCCGCGATGTGGTCGGAAGCAGTGAGCCCCGTGGTCTCGCCCGGCTGCCACATCAGGTTGATGAAGCAGGCCTTCAGCGCCGGGCTTTGTTCGATCGCCCGCGCCACGCCCTTCACCAGCAGATTGGGCACGATGCTGGTGTAGAGCGAGCCCGGTCCGAGCGTGATCAGGTCGGCTTTGCGGATCGCCTCCAGCGCCTCCGGCAGGGGTTTGCAGGTGGCCGGCAGCAGCTCGATACGCTCGATCGGCGCCACGCTGCGGCTGATGCGCGTCTCGCCTTCCACCACCTTGCCGCCGGCCAGGTAGCCGCGCAGATGGACGCTTTCGGCCGTGGCGGGGAAGATCCGGCCGGCGATCGCCAGCACCTCGGAACTGAGTTGCACGGCGCGCGGGAAATCGCCCGTGACCTGGCTCATGACGGCTAGAAAGAGATTGCCGAAGCTGTGGCCCTTCAGCCCGTTGCCGGCCGCGAACCGGTATTCGAACAGCCGCGTGAGCAGCGATTCGTCCTCGGCCAGCGCGACCATGCAGTTGCGGATATCGCCCGGCGGCAGCATATCCAGTTCCCGCCGCAGGCGGCCGGAACTGCCGCCGTCGTCGGATACGGTCACGATGGCCGAGATCTCGACCGGCGGCCAGCCCGGCGGCCGCTCCGGACCCTGATGCAGGACAAACTTCTTGAGGCCCTTGAGCAAGGTCGAGAGGCCCGTGCCCCCGCCGATCGAGACGATCCGCAGTGGATCCGGCCTGGTCCGCCTGAACGATAGAGCAGGAGTGGTTTGGTCTGGCAAATCGGTCCTCGCCGCTGGCGGAACTCCCGCGCGCGCAGGCGATCTCCTCCAACGGCCGCTAACCCGAATGTAGCACCCGCGAAAAATGGCGGCGGGCCCGGGGCCGCGCGTGATGTCTGTAACATCTTGTGGTGGGAATCCCGTGGGCCGCGATTCCTGCCACCGGTTGTTGACACACGCCTAAGCTTTGTCCGCGAAGGCCTCGCGGAACTCAGGGAACTGCGTCAGCGGCTGGAAATCCGCGTCGCGGCGGGCCGTCTCGCGCAGCGCGGGATCCAGCTCGCAGGCCCGCTTGAAGTGCTTGGCGGCGGCGCCTGCATCGCCGATATGCCCGGTGGCCAGCGTGAGCGCGTAGCGCACGCGCGCCGTCTCCTCGGCTCTCTGCGCGGCCTCG
Source organism: Bryobacteraceae bacterium (assembly GCA_050012115.1). Lineage (GTDB taxonomy): Bacteria > Acidobacteriota > Terriglobia > Bryobacterales > Bryobacteraceae > CAIVVT01. Next base: position 10,267 of record JBEKHU010000008.1, read on the forward strand.
AGAAATGTCAAAGCCTCCGTGTAACGCTGCTGCTTCGACAACGCGACGCCGCGACTGTAGAGTTCCTCCGGGGTCGAGTATTCCAGCCGCTGCCGGTCCAGCCGCTGCTCGCACATCCGGGCATACATCAGCGCCGACTCGTTCACCGAGAGCACCGGGCCGTGCGCGGCCCAATCGAAGATTTCCCGCGCCTTGGCGAACTCCCCTTGCGAGAACAGCTTCGCGCCCCGGGCAAAGCATTCGGTGTGGCGGCGTGCGTCGGTGAGCGGCTCCAGAGTCCCTCTGGTCTGCGGTTCGTTCGTTTTGCCTGTCTTCTTCATAAGGATCCGCGAGCTGCAACGGGAGCGCGCGGGAGCATCCAGGTATCCTACACTACGTAGCAGATCGCGCGGACTTTATGCAAGCGCGGGCAGCCGGGGGCCGGACTCCTGTGGGCCGCGTTGCGATTTCCGCCACCGGTTACTAGCCCTTTGGAGCCAGGCGCGCCGATTTGTGGATGCACGCAGGCAAAAAGGTTGTAAGCTCAAATCAAGGAAACTTGACGCATTTGGTAAGCGTCAAATAGCCGGACGATTCTGGGGACCTGGAGGATTGAGATGGCAAAACTGAGCTGCTGGCTCGCCGCGGCACTGGTTTGCGGCTCCTGGGCAACCGTGGCCGCACAGAACGCAATCTCGGCGAAGGCCGGGTTGGTCCAAGTCTCCGATGGCGAGGTGTTCGTCAACGATAAGGCCATCCAGCCCAAGATCGCCGAATTCACTGATCTGAAGAACACGGACGTACTCCGTACCGCGGAGGGACGGACCGAGGTTCTTCTGACCCCCGGAGCGTTCCTGCGCATGGGGGACAATAGCAGCTTCCGCATGGTCTCGTCGCGCCTCAGCGACGTGCGGCTGGAGATGCTCCAGGGCGAGGCGCTGGTGGAAATCACCGAGCTGCTCACCGATAACGCCATCACGATGGCCTTGGGCAACGCCAACTTCCAGCTCGCCAAAGGCGGGATCTTCCGCTTCGACGCCGACCCGGCCCGGTTGCGCGTCTACAAGGGTGAGGCCGTCGCGCTGGTCGGCGAAAAGGTGCTGCGGGTGAGGGAAGGCCGCCAGTTGGCCTTCAATGGGACCGAATGGATCCAATCGTATTTCGACACCAAGGACACCGACGCGCTGTACCGCTGGAGCCAGCGCCGCGCCGAGAACATCGCGGTCGCCAATGTCTCCGCCGCCCGCCAGAGCGGCAACAGCTTCGATAGCTACTCCAACGGCGGGTACGGAATGGCAGGTTACGGCGGTTATGGCAGCTACGGCGGCTACGGCTACGGCTACGGCAGCTACGGCGGCTATGGCGGCTTCGGCGGGAGCTGGATGTTCAACCCCTATTTCGGGATGTTCACCTTCCTGCCGTATTACGAAACGGCCTGGTCGCCTTTCGGTTTCGCCTACTACACGCCGATCACGGTGGTGCCGGTGTATGCCTATGCGCCGGTGCAGCAGCCGGTCACTCCAGGCCGGCCGGGTCCGGGTAAACCGGCTCAGCCGGGAGCTTCTGGAAGGACAGTCGGCTATGCCTCGGTGACGCCCCGCGGCGCCGGCGGGAATACCCTCCGGACACCGGCGTTCACTTCGGCCGCCGGGATGCGGACCGCCGCCGTGACTCACGGCATTGTCGGTTCTCACAGTTCGTTTGGCGGGGGCTACAGCAGCGGCTATAGCGGACACTCAGCCGGCGCTTCGGGTGGCTACTACAGCAGCTCCAGTTCGGTCAGTTCGGTCAGTTCCGCCAGTTCGGGCCACGTGAGCGCTGGCGCGGCCTCCGGCGGTGGCGGCAGCGGGCGTTCCCACTAGAAATTCAATCATTAGCAAAGGCTTAAGGGCGCAGCCAGGCGGCTGCGCCCTTTCACTTTGTGGACCGGCGTTCCAGCCGGCGCAGGGCCGCTCGCGCCGGCGCGCCATCGGCCCCCACGAGTTTCAAAGGCAGGCACACCAGTTCGTATTCCCCGGGTTCCACCGCCGAAAGGTCCAGTCCTTCGATGATCCAGATCCCCGCTCCCAGCAGAACCAGGTGTGTCTCGACCAGATCGTGGTGCAAGCCGCCCACCGACAGGTAGTCGATGCCGACGGTCTGAACGCCCGCCTCGGCGAGCACGACCGCCGCTTCCTTCGAGACATAGACAAAATCCTCAACAAATCTGCGTAATCCTATGTTGTTAAATGAGTTGTTTGTCTGAAAAAGGATCCGGTCGCCACGTTGCAGGCGCGCCGGCAGCTCGGCCGGACGGACGGCGACGGGGTCGTGAATGCGGACCACCCGGCACGGCCCGAGGACGGCCTCCAGCGGCAGGGTGTCGATCCCGTCGCCGGCGGGAAGGAAGTGGTGCGGGGCGTCCATGTGCGTGCCGGTGTGCGCCGTGAAGCGGCATTCCGTCAGATTGAACGGGTCGCCCCGCTCGAGCGACATGCTCTGCTCGACGCGCACCGGACGGTCGCCGGGCCAGACGACCATGCCGGAGTGGATGGGCAGGCTGATGTCGATCCAGGGGTGCACGTGCGTCTCCCCTCTCATTGTGCCCCAGCGTCGGCCTGCCCGGCGTCCAATATTGGTCCCCAGCTTCGCCGCCCCGTAGCGCCAAAAACACCGTGATTTCACCGTGCACGGTGCTGCGCGGTGAATTTCCGATAAGTCCTTTAGAACACCGTAGATACACGGTGACGCACGGTGCGCGCGCAAAAACTCGCGTGTTAATGTTTATAACTCCTTTGTTTGCAACAGATCCACCGTGACGCATGGTGAAGCATGTTAATGTGGCACTTTAATCTGCGTAACTCCTTATATTGCAACAGATCCACCGTGACGCACGGCGCCGCATGTTAATGTGCGTCAAAATGCGCGTTAAATTTCAATAACTCCTTTGCTTGCCACAGATCCACCGTGAAGCACCGTGACAATTGCGCAAGTCCTTTAGAACTAACTACTTACGCGACTGGCACGGGCGCATTCGTGGCGCAATACGGCTAAGTCCTTTAGAAAACCGTAGTTACACGGAAACGCAAAAAACCGCTGTTTTCACGGTAAAAACACGGTAAAACACGGTGTTTTCACGGTAAAAACACGATTCCCGCACGGTGGAATCATGGTGGATTCACCGTCCGCAGCACGGTAAACCGCCACCGGAAGCGGTCGGATTCGAGGCGAATACGGAGCGAACAAAAAGACTACTCCCCTCGGGGCCAGACCGCCATTTCCAGCATCGTTTCGAATCGAATGAGGTTTTTGGTTTTCCTGGCAGCCGAGCTTCCCCTTTGGGCAGACCAAAGATAGCCCTTAATCTGTACTTTCTAGTGCGATACACAGGCGACTGGGTGCATACTACTTGGGAGACGGACGCCAGACTGGGAATTCCGCGAATCGGATGGGAGGAGACTCCCCGCTTACGGTTGCGGCTGGTTCTGGCGGAGATGGCACTTGGAGGAGGTGAGAAGATGCATAGCTGGAGGATGGCTTCTCTGGGCGCGTTAGCCGCCCTTTTTGTTGTCGTCGGAACAACCCGCCTGCAGGCTGGTGATCTGTATACCCAGCCGACCAACTACTTCGGCGGCTACTATTCGCAAAACGATACCAGCCCTGGTGGTGTTGGTAATTGGGCCACGGTCTACGACAACTTCACGTTGGGTGCCAGTGCCACCATTGGTTCGGTTTCGTGGGTTGGTAGCTACTATCCGAGTGCGGGCACCGTGACCGGGGTCACTATCAGCATTTGGGCCGACAATTCCGGCGCTCCGAATTTGGCGGACCAACTCTACACCACGCACGTGTCTGGGAACGCCGGTGAAACCTACCTGGGGCTCGACATTTTGAACGACCCGACCTACAGCTACTCAGCTGCTATCGATTTCAACGCCGCCGCCGGGACTCAATACTGGCTCAGTATTGTTTCGGACGCTGGATACCCTCCGGGGTGGGCCTGGGAATCCGGAACAGGGGGCGATGGGATTTCCTACCAGGACTACCTGGGGAGTCTCTACGAGCTCCAGGTCGACGAGGCTTTCACGCTGGATGCCGTTCCCGAGCCGGCCAGTGCCGCGCTGCTCGGCGGTGGTTTGGCTCTGTTAGCTGTGGTTTCCCGCCGCTTCAAGAAACGGTCGGCCTGACTACGCTGCCGCACGGTGTCCACACTCGGTCCCCGTCGGGGCTGCCGAACGAGCAGGATTTGCAGCTCGAGATCCGGAACAGTCTCTGAACCTGTAACTGTAGCGGTTCTGTCTAGTGGCCCGCTGCGAACTCAATCCGCACCTTCTGGCTGCTCCGCAGCGCGAAACTCCGGTCCACCGATCTGAAAATGTCTCCTATCCGAGCGGCCTAAAAGCGGCGCCGCCGGCCTGCCGCGAGGGCGCGTTCTTCTGACGCCCATTGCGAGGCGCGCGCGGCCTCCTCATAGGGCAGTAAAGGGCGGCCCGGCGAGGGCAACCCGCTCAGGCTGAGCGGGTTTTTGTAGATAAGTCATTTGTTTTCAATAAACACTCCGCTCAAGTTGAGCGAACTGCCTGTTTGGAGCACGCGCCACCCGGCCGGCTGGAGCCTCTCGCGCGGCCAAGCCGTACAATGGATCAAATGGCGTCGAGAATCTGCCGGGCCGCCGAATTCCGCGAACTGCTGGAACGCCGCGCGCTGATCGCCGACGGCGCGATGGGGACGATGCTCTACTCCAAGGGCGTCTTCATCAACCGTTGCTTCGACGAGCTCAACCTGTCCAATCCCGGCCTGGTCGGCGAAATCCACCGCGAGTACGTCCGCAACGGCGCGGAGATCCTGGAAACCAACACCTTCGGCGCGAACCGGCTCAAGCTGGCCGGCTTCGGCCTCGCCGACAAGACCGCCGACATCAACCGCGCCGGCGTCCGGACCGCCCGCGAAGCCGCCGAGGAGCGTTCCGATGTCTTCGTCGCCGGGGCGCTGGGCCCGCTCGGCGTGCTGCTCGAACCGCTGGGCCCGACGTCGTTCACCGAGGCCCGCGCGGCGTTCCGCGAACAGGTCGAGGCGCTGGTGGAAGCCGGCGTCGACCTGCTGGTGTTTGAGACCTTTCTGCATGTGAACGAGCTGCGTGAAGCGCTTGCGGCGGCGCGGGAAGTCGCCGGCCGCGACACCGTGCTGGTCGCGCAGATGACCATCGACGACGAGGGCAACCTCCACGACGGCACCACCACGGCGACCTTCACCGAGTTCCTGGACTCCTCCCCCGCGGACGTCATCGGCCTGAACTGCTCGGTCGGTCCCAAGGCCATGCTCGAGACGCTCGAGCGCATGCGGCCCTTGACCGGCAAACCGCTTAGCGCCATGCCCAACGCCGGCCATCCGGCCAAAGTCGAAGGACGCAATCTGTACCTGTGCTCGCCCGAGTACATGGCGCAGTACGCCCGTCGTATGCTGTGGGCCGGCGTGCGCATCGTCGGCGGCTGCTGCGGGACGACGCCTGAGCACATCAAGGCCATCCGCAGCGAGGCGCGCTCGCTGCAGCCCGGCCACACCGCCGTCCAGGCCAGCGTCGAGGAGCGCAAAGAGACCGCCCAGACCCTGAAGAAAGTTCCGGTGGCCGAAAAGTCGACGCTCGGCGCGAGTCTCGCCGCCGGGCGGTTCGTCGCATTTGTCGAAATCCTGCCGCCCCGCGGCGTCGATCCCGGTAAGGAAATCGAAGGCGCCCGGCTGTGCAAACAGCACGGCATCGATGCCATCAACGTGCCCGACGGTCCGCGCGCCAGCGCCCGCATGAGCGCCCAGGTCACCTGCCAGTTGATCCAGCGCGAGGCCGGCATCGAAGCGGTGCTGCACTTCTGCTGCCGCGACCGCAACATCCTCGGCATCCAGAGCGAATTGCTCGGCGCGCACGCCGCCGGCATCCGCAACCTGATCTGCATCACCGGCGACCCGCCGCGCATGGGCAACTACCCCGACGCGACCGCCGTTTTCGACGTCGACTCCATCGGCCTGACCAACATCGTCAACGGCCTCAACCAGGGCCTCGATATCGGCGGCAACGCGATCGGCTCGCAGACCGCGCTGCTGCTGGGCGTCGGTGCCAATCCCGGCGCCTTGAACATCGACGAGGAGATCAAACGGACCGAGTGGAAGGTGCAGGCCGGCGCGGAGTATATCGTCACCCAGCCGGTGTTCGACGTGGACCAGATCGAGGCCTTCCTGAAGCGCATCGCGGCGTTCCGCATCCCGGTCATCGCCGGCATCTGGCCGCTCACCAGCTACCGCAACGCCGAGTTCATGGTGAACGAACTGCGGGTGCCCGTGCCAGCCGAGTTCATGGAGCGGCTGCGGCTGGCCGACAGCCCCGAAAAGGCCCGCGCCGAAGGTGTCGCCATCGCCCAGGAGATGGTGCGCCGGGTGCGTCCCATGGTCGATGGCGTGCAGCTCAGCGCGCCGTTCGGGCGCTACAACCTGGCGATTGAAGTTGCCGGGGCCATAGGCCCGCGTTAGACTGACTGATTGGCCTGCGCGGCGGAACGCGGGTCACGCGCAAGACAGTATCTCGTGACAGCCACAGACCTCGTCGAAATCGATCAGCATGAACCTGCCCCCGAGGCCATAGAGCGGGCAGTCTCCATTATCAGGAAGGGCGGCGTCGTGGCCATTCCGACCGACGCCCTGTATTCGCTGATCGCCGACCCCTTCAATCTCCAGGCCGTGCGCAACGTCTTCGGCGCCAAGGGCCGGGTGGCGCTGCGGTCACTGCCGCTGCTGGTCACCGATTTCATGATGGCCGAGGACCTGGCCTCCGATCCGCCGGCGCGTTTCTACCTGCTGGCGCGCCGCTTCTGGCCCGGCCCGCTAACCGTCATCGTGCCCGCTTCGGCCAAGGTTCCGCTGCGAGTTACCGGCAATACGGGCCGGCTGGCGCTGCGCCAGTCCCGCGCGAAGGTCGCCAAGGCCCTGCTGGAAAAGATGGGCCAGCCGCTGGTCGCCACCAGCGCCAACGTGACCGGCGCCCCCACCTGCGCAAAGGGTATCGACGTCTTTGGGGTCATGGACGGGCGCATCGACCTGGTTCTGGACGGCGGCCACTGCGCCGGTGCAGGGCCAACCACGGTGGACATCACCGAGCCGTACTGGCGCCTGATCAAGGAAGGCGCCATCCCCGAGCGTGAAATCGCCGAGTGCCTGAAAGGCGCCTGACGGGCGCGGATCCGACCGCCCTGCGACCGCCTTGGCCGCACATTCTCGGCTGTGGCGAACGAACCGTCCCGCATCGACAAAGCATTGATAATGCAGATCCAGGAATGGTTTGCCCCGCCGTGACCGAGTGATAATGGATCGAGAGGTCCGAAATGCTCCGTCATCTGGCGCAGCGTCTGGTCATCCCGCTGACCGTGATCGTGGTGGTGGTCGCGGCATTTTCAGGCCTGTACACGACGGCGGGGGAAGAGCGCCAGTTGCTGAGGATGATGAGCGAAGGCGCGGACCAGCTCTCGCGCAGCATCACCAGCGCCACCTGGCATGCCATGCTCGCCGACCGGCGCCAGGACGCCTACCAGGTGATGGGTACGATCGCCCAGAAGGAAGGCATCGACCGCATCCGGATGTTCAACCGCAATGGGGTTCTGACCTTCTCCACCAAGCCCGAGGAGATCCGGCACCAGAGTGACCGCAGCCTGGATTCGTGCTCGGGCTGCCACGTGACTTCCTTGCCCCTGCAGCAGATGGACCTGGCCTGGCGGACGCAGATTTTCCGCAAACCGGACGGCCGGCGCAGCCTGGACATGTTGACGCCGATCTACAACGAGCCGTCCTGCAGCCAGTCCGACTGCCATGCCCACCCGGCTTCCGCCAAGGTTCTGGGTCTGCTTGAGGTGCAGCTCAGCCTGGCCGGCGTGGACAGCGAACTGGCCACGATGAGGATGCGCGTGCTGGTGCGCGCGGTGGTGGAGTTCGTGCTGATCATCATCTTCATCCTGATCTTCACGCGGCGCTTCGTCTCGCGGCCGCTGCAGCGGCTCGCGGAAGGGGCCCAGGCGATCAGCCAGATGGATCTCGACAGGCCGATCCAGGCCGCGGACGGCAGTGTTGAAATCGAGCGGCTGGCTGGCGCCTTCGAGGTGATGCGGGTGAAGCTGAAGTCGAGCCGGGATGAAATCCTGCAGTTCACTCAGACCCTGGAAAGCAAGGTGGCGGACCGGAGCCGGCAACTGCAGGCGGCCCAGCAGAAGCTGCAGAACAGCGACCGCCTGGCCTCGCTGGGGCAGCTCGCCGCGAGCGTGGCGCACGAGATCAACAACCCGATCTCGGGCGTGCTCAACCTGAGCATGCTGATGCAGCGAATCCTCAAGGAGGACGGCATTCCGGCCGCGCGCGTGCAGGAATTCCGCAAATACCTGAACCAGGTGACCCACGAAACCACGCGCGTGGGGCGCATCGTCAGCGACCTGTTGAGCTTCAGCCGGCGGGGCAAGCCGCAGCGCACCGGAGCCGACCTGAACCGGCTGATCCGCAGCACGGTTTCGCTGGTGGATCACAAGCTGAAGCTGGCGAACATGGCGCTGGAACTGAAGCTCGCGAGCGGCCTGCCGCACGTGCTGTGCGACGCCGGACAGATCCAACAGGTGGTGCTGAACCTGGTGCTGAACGCGGCCGAGGCGATGCAAGCGCATGGATCCGGCACGGTGAGGGTGGAGACGGCCCCCGGCGAGGACGGGAAATCGGTTGTGCTGTCGGTCAGCGACGCCGGCGAAGGCATTCCGCCGGAGATTCTGCCGCGCATTTTCGACCCATTCTTCACGACGAAATCGGACGGCAAGGGCGTCGGCCTGGGACTGGCCGTCTCGTACGGCATCGTCCAGGCGCATGGCGGGGAGATCGAAGTACGGAGCCGCCCGGGCGAGGGGACGGTGTTCACCGTGACGCTGCCGCTGCAGAGCGCGGAATCGAAACAGAAGGCGGAGCCGCTGACGGCATGAGCGGATTGCGGGTGGCGCCCATGGAAGAGATCGAAGAGGCGCTACTCGCAGCCATCGAGGAATCGCTGCGGCACTGTTTCGGCGTCGAGGTCCAACGCCACACGCCGCTGGGAGCGCCGGACTTCGCCTGGGACGACGCGCGCGGGCAGTCGAGCGCGCCGCTGATCCTGCGGCGGCTGCTGCTGGCATTGGAGAGTGACCGCGCGACCGACCGTGCGACGAGGCTGCTGGCCGTGACCGGGCGGGACCTGTACATCCCGATGCTGAGCTTCGTGTATGGACAGGCGCAGCTCGGCGGGCGCGTGGCGGTGGTATCGATGGCGCGGTTGCGGAGCGAATTCTACGCCCTGCCGCCGAATGAGGAGTTGCTGAGAGTGCGAGCGCGCAAGGAGGCGCTGCACGAGGCGGGGCACCTGTTCGGGCTGGTGCACTGCCCCGAGACGAGTTGCGTGATGGCGCTCTCGACCGGCGTGCGGCAGCTCGATCTGAAGCAGCCGCTGCTATGCGCGGGCTGCGCGGCGCTGGCCGCCGAAGGGCGAGGCGAATTGAAGGAGAGA
>JBEKHU010000009.1:0-16852 GCA_050012115.1 Bryobacteraceae bacterium
CGCAGCGGCTCTGCACGCGACCCGAGTCACCCATCGGGCGACTCTTCACATCAGGAATTCGAACAGCGATGCAATCGCGAACAGAGGAAGCGCAACAACGTAAACCCATCCGGCATCCCTGATCGCCTCGTATGGGATTCGCAGCCACGCCATGCGCGGACCGCGATAGCCCGATCGGCTTTCGCTGGCGAATGCGGCGATCCCCAGGTTCACCCCCGCGCCCCCGGCTAGCGAGTACGGGATCAACTGCAACAGCAGCGTCATAAGGTAATAGAAAGCCTCATACCGTGTCGCCAGTCTGCTCCGGTGCTCACCGTCGACCGAAACGACGCCGCCAATCCAGCCCCTGTAGGCGGCCACCCCGTAGCCTGCCGGCACCCCGTAGCCGGCCACCATGCTGGACAATCCGCCCACGGCATTGCCCGTGGCGTCCAGGTCGGCCGCAGCCACCGAATGCCCGTGTTGGAACTGCCGCAGGATCGGGGATTCGCGCTGCGCTTTGCCCACCAGATTGTCTCGGAAACCGAGCGCGAAGCGGTTGCCCGCATGCACCATCAGCAGGCCCGCGCTCACGCCGAGTACATACGCCAGCGCAATCGTCCAGATCCCGAATCTGGCCTGCCGCAACTCTCGTCGGATGCGCTCAATAGAGCCGCTGTTCATGCATTAGCCGCATTTCTGCTCTGACCGCCAAATCCTATCATCTCGATCTGTGCATTGCGGTCGACAGGAATCGGTCTCCGGCCGTTGTCAGCCCTTAACAGGCACGCCGGAAATATCGGTTACCCCGGCGCGCCTCGCGCGCTGAACGAAGGACTTGTAGAAAATAACAAATGTCGCGCCGGGCGGTCTGCTATTCAGATGCATGGCGTCGGCTAGTTCAATTTCCTCTGCCGTGAGTGCCAGAGCGGCGGCGACCGACGACTCGTCCTCCACGTGTACGTTCTTGAGACCGAGTAACCTCGTGAATGTTCCACGCACCGCAATCTCCTCAAACCCGTACAAGCTTCGGAGTACCCACCCCGTCTCTAGCAATACGGTTTTCGCGATCCAGACCGGCCCGGACGCAAACAGGGATCGTGCGGCCGCCTCCTGCGTGGGTTCGTCACCGGTGAGCAGCCGGACCAATACGTTAGTATCGACCGCGATCATGGCGTCGCTTCACTTCCCGCTTAATCCCGGCACGCATCTTCGCGAGCGTTTTTGGCTTCCCGCTGTAGCGTAGACAGCCGGCTACTTCGTCGATATTTGTTTGGGGGAAACGGGCGGCGGGACGGAGCAGAATTCCCTCGCCGCTCTCCTCAAGCGTGAATTCCGTGCCCGGCCCCCACCCCCGGGAATCACGGATCCTTTTGGGCAGGAGGATCTGGCCTCTCGTCGAAAGCCGGGTCGTTTCCATTGGCAAGACTCCAGTAAGAGGATCTCACACCCGCGCCGCTTTTCTACCCCCGCGCCGCGCCCTTCTTCTACCATGTAATCGGCGGTCAGTTTTGGCCGCCCCGTTTGTGGAGTCCTCCATGCTCATGCAAGCGCTTGTCAAAGCCAAACCCGAGCCCGGTCTCTGGCTCGAACAGATCCCCGTCCCCGCCGTCGGCATCAACGACGTCCTCATCCGCGTCGACCGCACCGCCATCTGCGGCACCGACGTCCACATCTGGAACTGGGACGAATGGGCCCAGCGCACCATCCCCGTGCCCATGGCCGTCGGCCACGAGTTCGTCGGCCGCATCGTCGAAGTCGGCTCTAACGTCCTCGACCTCAAGCCCGGCGACCGCGTCAGCGGCGAAGGCCACGTCGTCTGCGGACGCTGCCGCAACTGCCTCGCCGGACGCCGCCACCTCTGCGCCCATACCCAGGGCGTCGGCGTCAATCGCCCCGGCTGCTTCGCCCAGTTTGTTTCCATCCCCGCCGCCAACGTCTGGCGTCACCACGACACCATCCCCGACGAGGTCGCCTCGTTTTTCGATCCCTTCGGCAACGCCGTCCACACCGCCCTCGCCTTCCCCGTCGATGGCGAGGACGTGCTCATCACCGGTGCCGGACCCATCGGCATCATGGCCTCCGCCGTCGTGCGCCACTGCGGCGCGCGCTACATCGTCATCACCGACGTCAACCCCGCCCGTCTCGAGCTGGCCCGCCGCTTCGGCATCACCGAAGCCGTCGACGCCTCCCGCGAGACCCTGCCCGAAGTCCAGAAACGGCTCGGCATGCGCGAGGGTTTCGATGTCGGTCTGGAGATGTCCGGCGACGGCCGCGCCCTGCGCGACATGATCGACAACATGCGTCATGGCGGCTCCATCGCCCTGCTCGGCATCCCCAATCAGGAGGTCGCCATCGACTGGAACAAGGTGATTTTCAACATGCTCACCATCCAGGGCATCTATGGCCGCGAGATGTTCGAGACCTGGTACAAGATGACCGTCTTCATCGAATCCGGCCTCGACCTCACGCCGATCATCACCCACCGCTTCCGCTACGACGAGTTCGTCCAGGGCTTCGATGCCATGCGCTCCGGTGCCTCCGGCAAGGTCATTCTCGACTGGACTTGCGCCTGAAACGGGCAACAGCCACCGCGGCAAAATCGCGAATTCACCGTGAAAACACCGTGTTTTCAGCGTAAAAACACCGTTTTTTGCATGCACCGTGCAACTACGGTTTTCTAAAGGACTTAGCTGGATTTGGTCGCGAATGCGCGCACAGGAGGCGTGTAACTATCGTATTTGAAAGGACTTACGCGATTTTCACGGTGCTTCACGGTGGATCTGTGGCAAGCAAAGAACTTATGCGGATTTCATGCGCATTTTAGCGCACATTAACATGCTTCACCATGCGTCACGGTGGATCTATTGCAATATAAAGACTTACGCACATTAAGATGCCACATTAACATGGCTCACCGTGCGTCACGGTGGATCTGTTGCAAACAAAGGACTTATAAACATTAACACGCGCGTTTTTGCATGTTCACCGTGTTCCACCGTGTATCTACGGTGTTCTAAAGGACTTAGCTGGATCTCGCCGTGTGCGCCGAAATGCTGGAAAAACGTCGTTTCCGCGGTCGTTTTTCGCCCCGCCGGCCGCTCATTTCTGGCCCGGAATTTCGACCTGCGCGTACACCTCGCGCTTCGGCAAGCCGCGCCGCCGCGCCACTTCCTTGATCGCGTCCATGCGCCGCATCCCGGCCTTCTCGAGCGCCGTAACCTCCTCAGGAATCGTCACTTCCTCGGCCTGAGCCGCTCCTGGTAGCGGCCCCACCAGCAGCGTGAACTCGCCCCGCACCGCGTCCCTTCCAGCCAGCACTGCATGCACCTCCGAGGCTCGACCCCGCAGGAACTCCTCGTGCAGCTTGGTCAGTTCCCGCGCCACCACTACCGCCGGATTGCCCAGAACCTCCTCTAAGTCCTTTAGTGTCTCCAGGATACGGTGCGGCGCTTCGTAAAAAACATGCACCGTGCCGCTGCCCGCCAGCGCCGCGAGAAAACGCTGCCGTTCCCCGCTCTTGCGCGGCAGAAATCCATGAAAATAAAAGGAATCCGTGGGCAAACCAGACGCCGAAAGCGCGCACAGCACCGCCGCCGCTCCGGGGATCGGCACCACCCGGATTCCGGCCTCAACTGCAGCATTTACAAGGCGATAGCCGGGGTCGGAAATCAGCGGCGTGCCGGCATCCGAGACCAAAGCGATATCGTCGCCGGCATGCAATCGCTCGAGCAACGCCGCCGCGCGTTCGGCTTCATTGTGTTCGTGATAGCTCACGAGCGGGCGCTGGATGTTATAGTGATCCAACAACTTGCGGGTCTGCCGCGTGTCTTCGCAGGCGATCGCCGTGACCGCGCGCAGTGTCTCCACGGCGCGATAAGTGATGTCGGCCAGGTTGCCGATGGGCGTGGCGACCAGGTACAGGATTCCGGGCATCGGACTGCTTCCAGTATGCCCCAGACCCGCTCTATTCGGCCCGCTGCACGGACGAATAAACGGCGACGGCGGCCACCACTACTTTCGCGACCACGACCGGAAGTGCATGAATCATAAGGCCGTAGACAACCCACAGCAGCGCCGCGCCGGCCTGCACTTTGCGCAAGGAAGCCGGCTGTTTGAAAAAGCATGAACCGGCGAATGCGGCGGTGGCGACCCAGCCGATCCATTCGAGTCTCATTGGAGCGCGACCCCACTGTCGGCGGCGGGCGCGCCGGGGGCTTGCGAGATGGTTAGCGAATCGGTGCGGGCCTTGTCCCACTCGCGCAGCAACAGACCGCGCGATTCGAACAGGGCGCGAATGCGGGTGGAGTCCCATGCCAGCAGCTCTTCGAGGATCGGCACCAGGACGCTGGAAGCGTCCTCGCTCAATACCGTGCGCCGGGCGATGGGCGTGATGTAGCGGTTCTCGGAAACGGCGATGGTCAGGCCGTCGAGGCGGTTCACGTGCAGCATAACGTGGATGTCGGAGCAGCCGTCGCCGATGTAGACGAGGCGGTCGTGGCTGGTCAGCAGCCGGGCGCGCAGCTCTTCGAGCACGGCCACCTTGCCGTAGCCCGCGGTCACGCGCAGCACAGATTCGACCTCGCCGGTCGCGTCGCTGTAACGGAAGCGCGTGCCGAAGATGTGGTCGGGCGGAACGATGCCTTCCAGCGCCGACTGGATGACCTCCTCGGGCGCCGCCGAGACGACGTAGAACGTGAAGCGGTGGCCGTCCAGATCGTTGAGCAACTGGACCAGCAGGCCGATATTCTGCTTCAGGCGAATGTGTTTGCCGACTTCCACCAGATGGTGCTTCCGGACACGGCGATACTCCGGGTCGTGCAGGATCAGATAGGACAACTCGCCGCCCTGCTGCACCAGATGGATGTTGGAAAGGCCGGCGATGCGCTCCTGGAACGCGCCGATATTGAGCATTTCGCTGAGCACGATCCCCGAGTCGTTAAAGCTCAACGTCTGGTCGAAGTCGCTCATGACCAAGTAGTGTTTAGCCGGTGAGGTCAGAGATTGAGACAATGATCGGTCCTCCTGTCTTTTCGTTGGAGTGAAGGGAATTCTCAGACAGTTACTCTACGCGGAAGGTCGAGGGGCTTCAGAGGGGCCCGCTCATACGGGGAGGAAGGTTCTGGCCTATTGTAGCGGCCAATGGGTGTCGGCAATGTGAATGCCGCGCGACAGGCCGACGCGGCCTGCGCGGTACTGACTCTCATCATTAGATGGAATGCCGGACGGGGGGGTGCAGATTGCTCGTAACACCAGCCACATCAGCAGGATGCGGGAGACTCCGGGTTTCGCCAGCGGGATGTTGACCGGGGTCGCGGGCAGGGAGCAAAGGCTTCCCGATCCAGGGCGGGATGCATGGATCATCCCGGCCGGGCGCCGGCCGAGCCTATGGAAATGACGGCCCGTGGAAGCCGTGGAAAACCGCCGAGCGGTTTCCCACCGCTCCCACCGCCCTTGGAAATCGCCCGGAGCGATTCCCACATTCCCACAGGCACGAATACGAGGAATGATGAACAGACCCGGAACACCAACCGCGATCCACTGCCAACGAGAACAATGGTTGCTCGGGGCGCTTTTGGCGGGCGTCTGGCGGGAGCTTCCCGATCGAAGGCAGGAAGTTATGGATGATCCTGGCCGGGCGGCGGCGGAGCCTGTGGAAATGACGGTCCCACGGGAGCGAATCCGCACGATGAGCAACAGACTATGAGTTGGCGGGGGTGAAGGCGGCAATGACGATGAGCAAATGCGCGGTTCGTACGAACTGTTGAAGTTTAAGATACCGTCAACGCAACCGCTGGCACACGGGACGATCGCGGGGAGAAAACCCGACGGCCCGGACGCCCGCAGGCATCCGGGCCGTCACAATTGTCATCGCCGGTATTAGCGCCGAGCGACGAGCACGACTTGGCTCGTTGGCGCCAGCGAGGCGCTAATGACAGCTTCGTGTTCGGTCTTGGATGTGGGCAGAGCGCCTCCCACACCGTTGGCCGACCAGACGGAGGCGAGGAAGTACTTGTCGCCGTACTTGTTGAACACGAGTTTGCTGGACTCGTTGTTTGCGGAGTAGCTGCCGACCTGGTGCGTGAGAAAACGCACATCGACTTTGCAGGCATAGCAGGCGAGATTCGTCATCCCTGACTGTAAGGTCTGGGTGACCGTATACTGACCGGCGGGCATGGTCGTGGTGCCGGTGCTGAATTCAAACGGGATGTCAATCCTCATGCGCTGTTGGCCAAACGCGGAAGCTGTTGCGAGCAACGCCAGCAGACCTAACGTCGCGAAAGTTCTGTTCTTCATAGTGTTCCTCCTAAGTCCCAGTAGTTGATGGGCTGAGGACCACCAGAAGTCCCGCCACGGCGAGTTTGGTTATCGCGCTCGCCATGACCCGATCTCCTGGTTTCCCTCTGCCTTCACTTAGGACCTTCGGAAACGGAGAACCAAACGGCTAACGGATTACGCGAATTCATGACAGAATTCTTTGCATGGGTGGATCTCCGTCCGTTTCCCAGTTGCTGATGGCCTGGGGACGAGGCGAAGCGGGGGCGCTCGAACAACTCACACCGCAGGTCTATCGCGAACTGCACAAGGTGGCGCGGGCGTACTTGCGCCGGGGACGGCCTAACCAGACGCTCCAGCCGACGGCGCTGATTAATGAAGCATACCTGCGATTACTCGACCCGTCGCAGCACGTGCAGTGGGAGAGCCGGGCGCACTTTTTCGGCATTGCCGCCCGGCTGATGCGCATGATCCTGGTGGATCACGCCCGCGCGCAGCAGGCCGCCAAGCGGGGTGGCGCCGGGACCCCAGTGACCTTGGACGACTGCATGGCCGTCTCTCCGGGCCGCGCCCCGGACATTCTGGAGATAGACCAAGCTCTCGACCGGTTGGCGGCCGTGGACCAGCGCAAGGCCAAGGTGATCGAACTCCGATATTTCGGGGGGATGGACCGCGAAGAGGTGGCGGCCGCCCTCGGTCTGACCGTCCCCACAGTGAAGCGCGACCTGCGGCTGGGGGAGGCCTGGTTGCGGAGGTTTCTGGGCGGCGAAGCTGAGCACTGAAGATCCGCCGGCAACGTTCCTCCGTGTGCTCCCGCAGACGTGTATGCGGGCGACCCCACTTCTCTCCGCCGATGGAGCGGTTCGGGTTCTTATGGGACAATACGCTAGAGCAACAAGGGCAGGTCCCTAGAACTGGCGGGCGGTATGAGTAACAGCCACTGGCAGCGCATCGAGGAGATCTTCCATCAAGCCGCCGAGCTTGAACCCCAGGCGCGACCGGCCTTCCTGGACCAGGCTTGCGCCGGAGACGAGCCGTTGCGCAGGGAGATAGAGTCGCTGCTGGCCCACGACGCTGAGGAGGGCGGTACGCTCGCCAAGGCCGTCGCCGAAGCAGGGGGGGGCGCCGGCAGCATGGACGAGGACCTCAGCGGCAGGGCCATCGGGCCGTACAAGGTGCTGGGGCGCATCGGCAAAGGTGGCATGGGCGTGGTCTACAAGGCCAGCGACACCCGCCTGGGCCGCGTCGTGGCGCTGAAGGTCCTGCCGGCGGAGGTGGCCGGCGATGCCTCGCGACGGCAGCGCTTCGAAAAGGAAGCGCGAGCGGCAGCGGCGCTGAACCATCCCAATATCGTGGCCGTGTTCGATGTGGGCACGGAAAATGGCAGCTTGTACATCGTCAGCGAGCTGGTGGATGGCGAACCGCTGTGCAGGGCCAAGTTCGGGCTGCGCAAGACGCTGGATATCGCCGTCCAAATCGCGGGCGGCCTGGCCGCGGCGCACGAGGCCGGGATTGTCCATCGGGATCTCAAGCCGGACAACATTCTGCTCACCCGCGACGGCCGCGTGAAGATTGTGGACTTCGGGCTGGCCCAAGTCCGCGCAGGGCAAACCGGCGCGGCAGCCGCTCGGGAGAGCCTCACCGAGCGAACCGAGCCGGGGATGGTGATGGGGACGGTGGGCTACATGTCGCCCGAGCAGGCCGAAGGCAAAGCGGTGGACGCGCGCTCGGACGTGTTCAGTTTCGGCGCGGTGCTGTATGAGCTGCTGTGCGGCCGCAGGGCGTTCAAGGGCGATTCCGCCGTTTCGACGCTGGCGGCGATTCTGCATCACGACCCAGCGCCGCTGGGGGACGAGGTTCCGCGGGATCTGGAGCGCATCGTCACCCGCTGTCTGCGCAAGGACCCAGAGCGCCGGTGGCACAGCATGGCCGACGTCAAGGTGGCGCTCGAGGACGTGAAGGCGGAATCGGAATCGGGGCGGCCCGCGGCGGCGGAGAAGCCGGCGCGTGCGCTGGCGCGGCTGTGGTGGGCCGCGGGTCTGCTGCTCGCGGGCCTCCTGGTGACCGGATTATGGCCGCTGCCAGCGCCCAGGGCGCGGGTGACCCGGTTGACCACGGGGGGCCATCCGGAATCCATGAGCGTGCACGCTGGCAGGATCATTTACTCCGCCTGGGCAAATCCGCCGCATGAGCCCTTTGCAGTCTATCTCTGGTCCATCTCCACGGAGGGCGGCGAGCCGAGACGGGAGCGAATGCCATTCCTCGATCCGGAGCATCAGCCTACGCTGTGGCAGATAGATCCCCGGCAACGCTTCATACTGGTAACAGCCTGCGCCGGTCAGCTGCGCCGAGGGGAACTCTGGCTGGCAGGTTTCGATGGGAGCAAGACGCGAGGGATGGGTGAATCTGACTCTGTCGACACCTATTCCGTCTCCTCCGACCTCAAGACGCTGCTCAGAGCCAGCAAAGAGGGCTTGTTTGTGCGTCCAGTGGAAGGCGGAGCGGAGAGGCTGCTGGCCCGAATCGATTGGAGGGAACCCTCGGCCACTGTCTGGCATCCGTCGGGCGAACGAATCGGGTTTGTGATCGTCAAAGACGGTCTAAAAAAGGTGTGGGAGGTAAAGACGGACGGAAGCGGCCTGCGGCCCCTGCTGCCGGATTTTAAAGCGGAGCAAAGGGACCCCAATTGGTCGCCCGACGGGGAAAGGCTGTACTTCGTCTCCCAAGGGGAGATATACATGCTTGGGAGCCGGCGCTGGCTGGGCTGGATGAGGCCTCCGCAGCCGCAGCGTTTGACGGCCGGTTCGGTCGTCTACGGCTCCCCCTCTGCGGACCCCACGGATCCGCGTGTGATCTATGCGATGGGATGGGATCCCGACAACGGGCAGTTGATGAGGCTCGACCGGCAGACGGGCGCCTTCGAGCCCTACCTGGACGGGCTTTCCGCCGAGTGCCTGGACTACTCCCCCGACGGGCAGTGGATCGCCTACGTGAGTTTTCCAGCGCGGGAGTTGTGGAAATGCAAGCGCGACGGCAGCGATCAGGTTCTCCTGAAAGACGGTCTCGACGTCTATATGCCCCGCTGGTCGCCGGACGGCAAACGCCTGGCGTTTGCCGCAACAAGCAGAGGAGGATCAAAGGGCGAGCCTTTCCGGATTTATACCATCGCCGCGGAAGGCGGCAAAGCCGAACCGGTGAAGGGTGTGAACGGTCCCGGCTTCGACCCCAACTGGTCTCCCGACGGAAAGAAGCTGGTCTTCGCGCCGTACGGGGACGTTCCGAAGCAGGAGCAGCACGTCTCGATCGTGGACCTGGAGACCGGAGCGGTGCGGATGGTGACTGGCTCGGAGGACATGTTTTCGCCGCGCTGGTCCCCCGACGGGAAACATCTCGTGGCGCTCGGAGCGGAGCATAACCGGACTGCCATCTATGATTTCGAAACCCGGCGCTGGGTGGACGTCGACGCAAGGGGATTCGGGTTCCCCATCTGGTCAAAGAACAGCAGGTATGTGTACGGGTTCAGGCAGGATTCAAATACGCTGATTCGATTGGATGTGGCCACGCGCAAGGCGGAGGAAATCCGCACCGTCAAGGAGTTCCGTCTGACCGGAAACATCGGTGCGGGCGCCTCCTGGACTCCGGATGGGGAACCCATTGTCTTGTCGAGCCTCTCGATGGGCTGGGTTTGCCGCATTGACGTGGACTGGTAGCGCTCAGGCCAGGCGTCGCAACACAGAGGGGTCTTAGCTCCCAGTTGCCGCCGCCGCGTAAACGACGTGATCCCGATTCCGCGCTTCTGGCGAAAGGCGGTCAGCTCTCTGCCGCCCGGCGCTCTCCGATGTCGAGGTGGGCCCCATTCCGTCACCGCGAGAAGGTCCACTGCGAGGACAACGGAAGCGCGCAGGGCCAGTGGGGATGTGTTGTCGGGCACTCGGAGGGGGTCGTACCAGGTAGGGGCGTTAGCGGGAATCTGGTTGATCGGCAAGTCCACAGAATCGAACCGTGGCCGCGCCCGACTGCCGAATTGACGCACCGCCCTTGGAAATCGCGAGGCGCGATTCCCACATTCCCACAGGCACGAATCCGAGCAATAACGAACAGACCCGCAACTCCAACCGCGGTGCACAATCGCCCAAGTCCGCAGATAAGAGTGTCACCCATGTCCCCGGCCGGACAAACGGAAAGATCGTCGCGCGGGGCGCGGGGGCTTACCGAACAGGTGCGAGAAGTTATGGATGTTCCTGGCTGGGTGGAGGCGGCGGGGGCGCGGCGGGGCCACGGAGGTGGGCGTAGAAGCCCAGGTCTTCGCCGGTGCAGGCCTTGGTCAGAAGGATGATCTGGCCGGTGTGCTGGGCGAAGTGCTCGACTACATGCAGGATCGCTTCGGCCACGGTCACCCGATAGTTTTGCGGCGTGATGGTTTCGAGCAGGCGCGCGGGCGGCAGGGCATCGAGCACGCGGCAGGCTTCGTCAACGGTGCGGCGCAGGCGCGCGAGCAGTTCCTCGCGCGGGATGCCGCCGCGGGCGGCGAACTCGGCGTCGCGGGTGCGCACGTCCTCAGCGCCACCGATGCCGTGGATGATCCACTGGCGCACATTGCCGGCCAGATGAAGGCAGAGATTGCCGGCGGCGTTGGAGTTCTCGCCGGCGCGGGACCAGAGCTGGTCGCCGGCCAGTTTCCCGACGCAGGTTTCGATGCGTTCCTCGAGCTGGCGCAGCTTGCGCGACGCGAATCCGATCAACAACTTATCCACGCTCATGATGGCTTGCCTTCCTTTTTGCCGGTCTGGTCCTTCTGGTCCGACTTTTCCTTGAAGAGCGCCTCCAGTTCGTTGAGCAGCCAGCGGGCCTCCAAGCTGGGGTGATGCAGGCCCAGGTCCTCGAGCTGGATGCCGTTCTCGCGCAGGAGTCCGTCGTAGAGCGCGAGCAGCTCGCCGGGCGAGCCGCCGCTGCGGAAGATGGCGCAACTGGCCGGGCCGCACTGCACGAAGGCGTCGAAGCTGGCCATCAGCAACTGGGCGGCGGCGGCGGCGAGCGGCTTCTCGCCGTGCTGAAGGCAGAAGATCCCCAGCTCCGCCTGGAGGATCAACTGATCGCCACTGGGCCGCATGTGGCCGCTCTCGCGCAGCACCTCTTCGGCCAGCGACGCCCAGCGGGGCGGGTCGAGCTCGGCCGAGCGCGCATCGAGGAGCTCGCGCAGCATCTTGGCGCGCGCTCCGGCGTAGGTTTGCGAACGCGCCAGGCCGAGCGCCGCGTCGAGTGGCAGCTTGCCGGTATCGGGCAGGTTTTTCAGTCCGGGGTCCTCGGCGTCCTGGCCGAAGCCAAAGTCGAAATTGAAGTTGAAGTTGAACCCCAGCTGGGACGAGTCCGGCTCCTCGCCCGCGGGCGCAGCGAGCGGCGAGCCGGGTTCCTTGAGGCCGCCCTTGGGATCCGCCGTCTGGCTGGCGGAAGTCGTACGCCGGGCGAGCGTGGCGCGCGCGGCCCGGCAGCGCGTGATGGCCTGACGGATCAGCGCCGGCTCGGTGCGGGGCCAGGCGCCGGCGACCGACTCCAGGCGCGCGATCTCATCGGGTTCGGGCTGCGCGGGAAAGGCATCCACGACCGAGGCCAGCAGCGGCGCGAAGTCGGCGGCGTGGCCTTCGCGGGCCTGTTTGAGGAGACTCTCACTGGAGGAGAGGTTGTAGGCGCCGGCGGCGAGGGCGCGGTCGAAGGCTTCCCGGCTCTGGTTCCAATCCTTCAGGCCGGCGATCAACTGGTCGTAGCAGACGGCGAGCGGATCGGCCGCCTGGCCGGGCGGGCGGCGCGACTGGCTGGCGCACAGCGACTCGGCGTGGCCGGCATCGAGGGGCGCGAGGAGTTCGGCGATGCGCTTGAGGAAGTGGGCGCGCGTGGGCGGGTCGGCGAGCTGCAGAGTGCGCTGGCCGGCGTCGCGCAGGAAGCGCGCGGCGTGGACGTTGTCGTGGTCCTTGAGGACTCCGGCGGCGAGGATCTGGGTGTCGATGCCGAAGACCGGCGGTTCGGCCGTGGCGGCGCCTTCGATCTGCTCGATGAGCTCCGCCTTGCGCCGTTCCAGGGCCGCTGAGCCCGGCTCGGGCGCCTGCAGCGCGAGCGCCGCCGACAGGAGCAGAAGCGGGCCTGGGAGCATGAACCGATTGTACGGCGGACAGTGGACCACGCACGCCTGGCGGGCAGGCGCGGATTACGGTTTCGCCGGTTCGTCGACTTTCTTCTTGAGCTTCAACGGCAGTTCGTTTCCATTCTGTGTCCACGTGCCGTTCAGTTCCGTCGCGTCTTTATTGATCTCGGCCCGATACTCGCCTCCGACCGGATTTACCAACAGGGTAAGCTTCGTATCCTTCTGCTCGATGGTTGTTACAGGAATCTCGACGCCGCCCTGATCCACACTGACCAGGACAGCGCTCGCGCCGCCTTCCTCATTCGTCATCTTCAAGACCAGCCGCAGCGTTTGACCCACCTCGAGCGCACCTTCCCACGTCCCCAGGAATTCCTTGGTGACCGCTGGACTGCGCTTGATCTCCGCGACCTTGGGATCGCCGGCACGGCTGAGCTTGAAGGGGAACGAACCGCCGCCCTGCGTGAATTCGCCGGATAGAGTCTTGCCATCGGCGGAGAGAGTGCCGGTGAAGGTCGGTTCGCCTGGCCCCCCTTTGATCCGAAACGTCCACTTGCCATCCGCGAAGGCGATGGCCTCCAGCGGAAGTCCGGATGCGTTCTGGGCAGGTATGGCCATGGACCCGACCCAACCCGTTGCGGTCTTGTCGAGATCGATCTCCACAGCCAGCGGGCGATCGGGGATTTCGATGCTGCCGGTCCAATGGCCGCGCGGGCCGTCCTGCGCCGAGAGGGCGCCGGCGATCAGCAACGCTGCAAACAAAATGCGACTCGTAGTCTGCATGGTGAACTCCTCACTGCCGGTCTAATCAGCAGGCCCGCCAGAATCTCGGCCAGGATTTGCGTTGGGACCTCCTGGCGCACCAGCAATGCAGCAATCATACGTCCAATTGCATCCAACGGACCCGTTGCTCTTTTTTTGCCCATCGCGAACGGTTCCAGCGGCCCGGGAATGGGCCAACTTCGGCCCCTGCGAGTGCATACGAACCTGGAGGGGTCGCAGTTCCAGCGGTTTCCAAGACACCTACCTGTCCCCTCCCGCCAGCGCCCGATCTGGTCAACGCTGCAGCACTGGCGGGCGCAGCCAGGAGGGAAGCCGGAACCATCTGCCCCAAGGGAGTATTAGTGGCTTACCGTACCGACAAATAGCGGAACACCGCGGCGCGCGCTCTCGTCGTAGCATGGCAGGGGACTCACTATGTTCAGATTCTTCGCTCTCGCGTGCACGGCGATCCTGTTCGCCGGGGCACTACCGGCGCAACTGGCCAGCGCGGACGATCCGCGCGTCGACGGCACCTGGAAGCTGGTTCCGGAGAAGAGCGATTTCGGCCCTGAACCGCCGCCGGAGGGCGAACTCCTACTCAAGATCAAAACCAAAGGCGCGGAGTTGCAGGCCGATCAGATCGGCGCCGGCGAGGTCTTGCACCTGGTGTGCCGGACCGATGGGAAAGAGACCACGAACCCGCTGCCGAACGGGGGCGAATTGAAGTGCCGCTACACGTTCGAAAACGGCGTGCTGATAGGCGAACTCAACGTAAACAACGGCGAGGCAACTATGAAAGACCGCACCAGCTACTCCGCCGATTTCCGCTGGATGACGGTCGATCGCGAAATGAAAACCCCGGACGGGTCTTTCAAGACCAAGCTGGTGTTCGAGCGGGTGGCGCCCGAACACCCCTCCATGGCCGGCACGTGGAAGCTCGATGCCGCGAAAAGCGACTTTGGCGGCGGGCCGGTCCCAGGCCGCATGGAGGCCGTGATCACGGTGGACGGTCCCCGCATGACTATGGTGCAGACCACCGACGAGGGCAGCGTGACGCTGAACGTGCGCGACGACGGCGAGGAGACCACCAACGATCTGGGCGGAACTGTGCTGAAAAGCAAAATGCGCTGGGAGGGCGCCGTTCTCGCCGGTGAGAATATCTACACTGGGCCCGGCGGCGCGACCACCTTCCACGACCGCACTTCCGTCTCGCCCGATGGCAAGGTCATGACGATGGATCGGGTGGGCGTGTCAGCCGCGGGCGAACGACGGATGCGGCTGGTGCTGGTCCGGCAGTGACCCGGTAGGCTGAAACCTCGCGGCGTGCAGGCCGTAACCCGAGCGGGTTGAGAAGAGGCAACGGCACGCAGCGCAACGACCCGGCCGAGGGACGCCAAGACCAGGATCCGCCCTAGCAAGTGCCGGCCCGAGGCCCTTATGAACTAGGTTTCGGCGGTTGGTCGCGTTTCTTCTTGAGTTTTAATGGGAGATCGAGTCCAGACTGCAACCAGCGGCCGATCAGTTCCGTGCCGGCAATGTTGATTTCGCCCCGAAATTGGCCTCCGACCCCGGCCATTACGAGCAACGTCAGCTTGGCATCCTTCTGCTCGATGGTGGTTACCGGGATCTCGGCGCCGCCCTGGTCCGGGCTGACGAGGACCGCGCTCGCTCCGCGTTCATCGTTGGCCAGCTTCACGACAAAGCGGAGCGGCTGGCCTCCCGCGACGAGCGTACCTTCCCAGGTCCCCAGGAATTCCCGGGCGACGGCGGGACTGCGCTGGGTCCCGAGATCGTAGGGCTCGTAGGACGGGGCGGAGGGGAGGACATATTGCTTGAGGAAATCCCAAGCCTGGCGGTTGAGTTTTTCGGAGACCGCGTAATAGTTGTGGTCATGCCCGGGCATCTCGATGAGTGAGACCGGGAAGCCCGCAGCGCGCAATGTGTCGCGCGTGATCCGGACGGCGGCGATGGGAAAGTAGGGATCGGCGGTTCCCGAGAAGATGGCCATGGGAACCTTGCGCCTGGCCCGGGCGATGCCATCGGCGGCCTCGTAGTCGCGCAAGGCGCCGGCGTGGACCGCGGCCGCGGCGAAATACTGCGACTCGCGCAGGGACATGAGCAGGGCAAAGGCGGCGCCCGCGGAGTGACCGAACAAGTAGACGCGGCGCGGGTCAATGGGATAAGCCTGCTTCAACCGCTCGACGATGGCGTAGAGAAAATCGGGGCCATCCGTGGGGGCCACCCAGAAGGCGGAATCGCGCGAATCCGGCCCAGCCAGAATGATCTGCTCCTCTGCCGCCAGGTCTTTCCATTTCTCCACCAGAGTTGTCCCGTCACGCCCGCTGCCGTGAAGAGTCAGCAGCAAGGGCACGCCGCCGGCAGGGAGGTGCTTGGGAACGAAGAGGTAGAAAGTGCGCTTCTGGCCCCGGTACTCGATGATTTCCCGGGTGGTTTTTCCGGAGGCGCCCCAGACGGGGGCGGAAATGAGGAGCGCGCTACATAGAAAACAACGAGAGTAGTTCATGCGGGATGTCCGTTTGGACTTGCTGGATGCCAACGATTGTACAGCCGCAGGGCTGCTTTCAAGAGCTTTTTACCTCTTTTTCAGGCCGAGCGAGGCCGGCGGCCGAACTTTGCGGGCAGCGGGCGGCGCGGCGTCCCGGCATTTCCTCATTGCCGCGGCGGCGTGCCGGGCTGCTTGTCTTTCTCGTGCTCTTCCTTGATCGCGGCAGCGGAGTCGGCTTCGAAGGTAATGTCCGATGCGGCGCTGTATTTGCGGTAATTGCGGAATTCGATTTCGTTCTTCCTGATCAGGCGCCCCTCCTGCATGTTCAGCACACCAGTCGCCGGGAGCAGATACTTCTGCCCGGCGAGGTCCTGCCAGGCGTAATCGAGTTGGACCTTAGCGGCCTGTATGGGGAAGGACGGCGGGAGGCCTTGCGCTTCCATGCTCACGCGCATGACGGCATGGGTTTCCGGATCGATGAAGAGAGAGCCCGTATAGGCCGGCGTGTAGACCAGCGCGCCGGGATTGTTGTCGTTGGTCGCGTGGTATTCGATCATCCATTTTGAATTCGCGGCGAGCACGCGATAGCGAAAGACCAGCGTGGGCTGGCGGCGGAGGCTGGTCCGGCGCTGGAACCAGAATTCCGCGTGCGTCTCCGGTTCAAAGATCTGCTTCAACAGCGTGCCGAATTCGCCGCTCGAAGTCACGCCGTCGAGGCTGGTGTAAGAGGTTCCAGACGATTTATCGTCTTTGGGGGCGACCTTGTAGTTTTCCTTCCTGGAAATGAACTTGTAGTCTTCCTTCTGTCCGAAATAGGTCAATTGCGCGGCGACGGTATCGTGCAGATGAAAATCGTTGACCGCCAGCGGATCGTCATAACGGCGGGTGTATTGCAGGCAGATGAAATCGGGCAGCCGCCGGGTGTAGTCGAGCGCGATTTCCCGGGCTTCGGAGATGATGTTATCCTGCTCGGCCGACAGTGGTTTCGGCAGCGGCCGCGGCGCCGGCTCTTCCTGCTTCTGCTGTTCCTGCTTTTGCTCCGAGGCGGGAAGCGGGACATTCCGTGGCGCCGTTTGCAACTGCTGCGGTGCCGCGGAGGCCGACGGGGCCGGGCTCCCGGAAAGCGTCTCCGCCTTTGCCGGTCCGTCGCCTTTCTTCTTGAACTTCAACGGGAGGTTGTTTCCGGATTGCGTCCA
>JBEKHU010000010.1:0-15594 GCA_050012115.1 Bryobacteraceae bacterium
CACGTCGAAACTCTTGTACGGAGTGACGGCTTCGAAGGTCGCCTTCAGGTTCTTATCCATTTTCAGTTGGCCCTGATTCTCGGCGGGTTTTCCGCCCCGCTCCTGCAACCAGACGACATACGCGGCTGCGCGTGGCGTCAGATTCTCAAGATTGGCGAGATGCTGAACGCTCATCTTCAGTCTCGTGTTGCCGTTATCGTCCTTGCTGATCACAACCTCGCCCCGCGCACCGGGAACGATAGACGCTGCGGTCATTGGGTACTTCTTGGCTGCATACGCGAAAGTACCGAGAAGCGCGAATGTCAAACAAATTGTGTAAAGCTTCTGCATCGCACACCTCTGGCTTATGTTCCCACAAACTCAACGTACTGGATGGCGATGTGCTCGACTGGCTGAAATCCAACGGCCGGGGTTATCAGACACGCATCAATCGCATTCTGCGCGCGGCCATGGAGAGTCAGCCGCCGCGCCGGTCGCCGTCTCGGGCAGTGCCGAACAAGAACACCCGCGCCCGCGGCGCATCGAGGTCCGCCTAACCAGCCTTCCTTTTCACCCGTCGCACCGGCCGGACCACGGCGAACTTGTTGCTGAAGTAAGCGGAGACGTCCTCGCCACGCGACGCCTTCGCGGCGATCTCATCGGCGGTGAGTCGATTCTTAGGCGCTTTCGGAATAGCGCGGACCGCCGTCCGCACCTTCGGCAGTTAATCCCAGATCCCCGCCACCGAGTGCATATCAAAGTACTCCGCCGCCTCTCTGTCCGATGCGAACTTGGGCAGCGGCTGCTTCGCGGGAGTGAGTTTCTTCTTCATGATGCGTGCCTACTGGCGGGCCTTTGCTATCGCGATCGCCCTGGCGAGAAGCGACGCCGTGAATTTCTCAAAGGTCAGTTCCGGGTCCGGCTCCCGGTAGCCACCTCGAAGTCCGCCCTGAGGATCTGACAGCAGGAAGCAGGCCGAATCGTAGAGGCGCTCGCGGACCAACTTCGTAAGGAGCACCTGGTAGCGCTTGGCGTACGAGGAATCCTTGAATTCAGGCAACACCTGGAAGTGCGGCTCTCGGTTGCGGACCGGACTTGTTGAGCCGCCGCTCTCTTCGAGTAGCATGAGATACCCGAGCCACGGGCGCGAGGACGGTTTGAACGCCCCCTCCCGGTACGCTGCCCAAACATCGGAAGCGCTCCCGATCGCTTCCTCCGTTCGGTTGTTGTAATTGTTCCCGAACGACGGCCCAACCTGAGACTTGAACTCTATGCTGGCGATGAGTTGCCCATCGGAGACGAACAGCAGGTCCCATTTCTTCTCGGGTCGATACCACCCCGGCAACTCGAGGCAGCTCTTACAGTGAACATGTGTTCTCTCAAGGCCAACTTCGCACAGGAGGTCCCGCACCAGGTTGACGAAACCATCCATCTGCGCGCCGCCCGTGACTGCGGACCGCGCTCCAGCGTCCTTCGTCCCTGCTCCAGCGCCTTGTTTCGTTGCTTGCTTGTCCCGAGTCTTCCAGAAGTGTCGGATTGCGCTTCGTACGCGTCGATCCAGGTCTGTTCGAGCGCTCATTCTTCCTCGGTCCCCTTGAGTGCCTCAATGGTCGCCTTGCTGAAGAGAGTGCCGGTCTCATTCGCTATGCGCTTGTGCGCCATGTCGAAGTAGTGCTCATCGACTTCGAAGCCGATGCTGTTTCGGCCGGCCTTCGCGGCGGCCACCGTCGTTGTGCCCGTTCCCAGGAACGGATCGAGCACCGTGTCTCCAACGAAGCTGAACATCCGTATGAGCCTCTCCGCAAGCTCGACAGGATAGGGGGCAGGATGCTGTCGTGTCGAGGCGCCAGTGAGTCCGGACCAGATTTGTTGAAACCACTTCTTGTGGTTCTCTCCCGAGATGACGCTGAGCACTCGAGTCGCCACGTCGGGCGCCCGATACCCGCCCGGCTTCCGCTCCATGAGAATGAATTCGATGTCGTTTTTGATGACGGAGTTTGGTTCGTATGGCTTCCCCAAAAAGCCGCCGCCGCCGTTTTCCACTTCGTAGACCGCGTTTGCAATTTTGTGCCAGATGATCGGTGCCAGGTTGTCGTACCCGATGCGCCGGCAACGCTCCGAATCGACGCATGCAGCGGAACCACCGTATGCCGGCCATTGTTCTGCCGCCGGGACAGGCAGACGTCACCGACCACGCACACCAGGCGCCCCCCAGGGACCAGGGCGCGGTAGCAGTGAGACCAGACCTTATCCAACTCGTCGAGGAACAGATCGTAGTCCTCAATATGGCCCATTTGGCCTTCCGAAGCTCGATATTCTTTCAGCGTCCAGTAAGGCGGGGAGGTGAGCACCAGGTGCACGCTCTCCGCTGGCAGTGCGTCCATTGCGCGAGCATCCCCCAGGCTGATCCGGTGGTGCGTCGGGATGCGCTGGACAGCTTCATCGATTAGCCGGATGAGCCTTTCGTCCTTCGCGATCCTCGGGATGTCGGTCTGAGGATTGTTCAGCGGCAGAACCTCGGCCGGAAGGTAGCCATCGAGGGTCATCGAGGCGCTAACCTCTTCATTCCGCGCACTTTCAAGGCGTCGGCCGTTCCCGGTTAAGCTCATGAAAAATCAGGCGTTAGAGTTCTCTCTCCTCTCGTATCAGATCGCACTTCGGTGTACAGCGTCAAGCCGGTTCTCCTTGATGGTACGCTCGAAAACCTCCGCGAACCTGGGCTCCAATCACCCCCGCGTGAAGAACGTCCGCCACACCGTGTCCACCGCCGCGTGCGTCAGCGCCGCGGCCATCACCCCCCCGCCTTGCCGGAACGCAGATCCGTAGAACCAGCCCGCCACCGTCGCCAGCGCCACATAGCGCCAGTTCGGAAACGGCGCGTGCAGGATGTGGAACAACCCGAACAGGCACGCCACCAGCGCCTGCGCCCCGTATTCTGAGCGCAGGGTTTTCGCCAGCAGCGTCTGCAGAAATCCCCGGAAGAACAGCTCCTCCAGCAGCGCGATGAACAGGAAGATCTGCAGGTAATCCAGCCCCAACTGCGGCCACCCGCGCCAGCGCGGGTTCCAGGCGATGAACTGCAGAGTCAGCCCCGCCGGCAGCGCCAGCAGCGCGAACCACACGAAGTTCAGCCCCGCCGCCTTCAGCGTCCGCGCCCTCAGCGTCAGTTCGTAACCCAGGCCCGGCACCACCCGCACCAGCGTCCAGCACCACCCCGCCACTCCGATCAGGTACAGCCGCCCCACGAAGTCCAGGTTCTGCGGCACGTTCCAGATGCCCCTCAGCCCCTGCGAAAGGACCACGGCAATCAGCACCCCCGCGACGACCGCATCCTGCCAACCGAACTCCGCTTCCTCCCGCACCGGCAGCCAGGCGTAGATCGACACCATCGCCGCGCCCACGGCCACGAGCGTCGCCAGCGCGCTCCAGCGGAAATCGCCCGTGCCCGCGGCGTAAATCAGGTACGGCGCGCCCCAAATCAGCACCAGCGCCGGCGCCTTCCGGCGCGACTGGAACCACCGTTGCAGCGCCTCCCGGCTCCCGCGCAACCCCGGCGCCAGCGCCAGCCCCAGCGACAGCACGAAGCAAATGTAGATGCCCGCCACCGCCGCCATCGGCAGCGGGTAGCGCTGCAGATACATGCGCGCCGCCACTGCGAAGATCGCCGCCAGCGCCCCCATCAGCGCCGCAAACAGCCCCCATCCCGCGCGCCCGCTCTCCCGATTGCTCTCCGCGTCATTCATATCTTCAGAATGATCCCCTGCCCGCTGTGCTTCGTGTTGCGCACCAGCAGCAGCACCAGTCCCATCGCGAACAGCGGCACCACGCTTGCCCCCATTACGACCGGCCGGAAGCCGTAGTGGTCGGCCAGGTAGCCGACGGTGTAGGTCGACAGGATCGTGCCCAGCCCTGAAAACGCGCCGCCCAGGCCGCTCATGCTGGCCACGGCGCTATCGGCGAACAGGTCCGCCGGGAAGGTGTTGGCCATCGTGGAAAAGGCGGCGTAAGAAAACGTCGCCAGGCCGAAGAACGATGCGATGAGATACAGGTTTGCGCTCTGCGCGGCCGGGATCAGCAGCAGCACGCCGATCGCGCCCGGGATGATCACCGCCTTGCGGGCGCGGCCCACCGGCCAGCCACGCCGCACCAGCCAGCTTGAAAGACCGCCGCCCGCGAAGTTGCCCAGGTCCGCCGCCAGGAACGGGATCCAGAAGGCCATGAGGCTGCTCTCCAGCCGGAACCCTCTGGAAACAAGGTAGATAGCGAACCAGTCGGCGACGAAGTACCACACCGGATCGGTCAGCGCCCGGCTGGCGATCGCACCCCAACTCTGGCGGTATTTCAGCAGATCGATCCAGCGCCCGCGCGGCGCCGCCGCGCCCGGCCGCGCCTCCACCAGGCGATCGGCCAATATAGCCTCGCGTTCTTCCGGGCGGATGTCGGGATGAGTCTCCGGCGGATGGTAGAAGCGCCGCCACGCCACCAGCCACAGCAGGCCCAGCGCGCCGGTGAGCATAAATACCGGCCGCCAGGAGTGGAACAGCGCGTACAGGCCCAGCACGATCGCCGGCGCCACCGCCGCGCCGATCGACGAGCCGCTATCGAAAAACGCCACCGCCAGCGCCCGCTCGCGGCGCGGGAACCACTCCGAAACCGCCTTGGTCGCGCCCGGCCAGTTGGCCGCTTCGCCCAGCCCCAGCAGGAACCGGAAGCCGCAGAAGCTGCGCAACCCCGTGGCCATTGACGTGGCCATGGCGATCAGCGAATACCACAGCACCGTCAGCGACAACCCGCGCCGCGTGCCCAGCCGGTCGAGCACGCGCCCCAGCGCCGCCTGCCCGACCATGTAGGCGATGCGGAAGGCGATCACGATCAGCGCGAAATCCTGGTTGGTCCAGCGGTAGCTGATCTTGAGCTGCGGCGCCAGCACCGACAGCGTCTGGCGGTCGATGTAGTTGATCACCGTGGAGGCGAACAGCAGCCCGCCGATCCACCAGCGCAGCCCCCGTATGCCCCCGGCGCGGGCTTTCAACTGCGGCGAATCGGCCATGCGCCCTCCCTGTTGCAACCGTCGCGCACGCATCGGCGGCCGTCCATACCGAGGGGTCGCCGCGCCTTCAACCACACGTGCGTTTTGTGCTTGCCCAAGCCTCCGATCCTACCAGTCGGGTGGCGCCATTAGTAGCGCTTTGCGACGCCGCTGCGCCGCCCGTCCAGCGGCACTCTGCCAGGCAAGAACGGCCCACGTTGGGCCGGTCAGGACTTGGCCGCCCATAAAAATCAATAGTTTGCGTGGGCAAACGGCCCAACGTGGGCCGTCCACGTTCTTCCCGGGCGGGTGCGCAAAGGCATATACTGTGGGCCATGAACCGTCGAGATTTGTTGGCCGGCGCCATGGCGCCATTGTTCATTCCGCGCCGCGCTTTCGGCGCCAACGACCGTCCGAGCTTCGGCATCATCGGCACCGGTAACCGCGGCGGCTGGCTGCACACCACGTTCATGCAGCTCGGGGCCGAGTGCGTCGCCGTGTGCGACACTTACGAGCCCTACATGGAGCGGGCGCGCGCCCTCTCGCCGGCGGGCTGCAAAACCTACGCCGACTATCACGAACTGATCGCACACCCGGGCCTGGATTTCGTCGTCGTGGCCACGCCCGACCACCAGCACCGCCCGATGCTGTATGCCGCGCTGCAGGCGGGCAAGGACGTCTATCTCGAGAAGCCGTTCTCACTGAACCAGGCGCAAAGCGAGGAGATGGTGAGCACGGTGCGCAAGACCGACCGGATCGTGCAGGTCGGGATGCAGCGCCGCAGCATGCCCTTTATTTACAACGCCAAAAAACTGATCGACGACGGCGCGCTGGGCAAGGTGTGGCACGCCCGCGCGGCCTGGAACTGGAACTTCCTGGAGTGGCTCGGCGAGAGCCCGCTGGAGGGCAAACTGGACTGGGAACGCTTCCTCGGCGACGCGCCGAAACGGCCGCTGGACCCGAAGCGGTTCCGTTGGTGGCGCGGATTCTGGGACTATTCGGGCGGCAACATGACCGACCAAGGCACTCATTTGATGGACGTTGTGCAGTGGATGACGGGCAACAGCTCGCCCAAATCGGCGATTTGCGGCGGGGCCGTCAGCCGGGCCAAGACCGCCGAGGCGCCGGACGTGTTCACGGCGGTATTCGAGTACCCGGCCATGATGGCCACCTGGACGCTGTGCTACACCAGTGCCTACGACTTCGACTGGTCCGTCACGTTCCAGGGCGAGAAGGCGACTATGGTATTGAATCGAAAGGGCTACCGCATCTTCAAGGAGCCCGAGCCGAGCGCCACGCCGTGGAGCGCGGGCGGGGCCGATACGGTGATCGCCGAGATGCCGGACAAGGACCGGGCGGACCTGCACCAGCAGAACTTCCTGGACTGCATCAAGAGCCGCCAGCAGCCCAATTGCACGGTGGAAATCGCGGCCTCGGCGGTGGCCGGACCGCACATGGCGAACATCGCTTATCGCGAAAATCGGAAGGTTACGGCGGGGTAAGCGGCGCGCACGCGAAATTGACCTAAGTCCTTTAGAAAACCGTAGATACACGGTGAAGCACGGTTTTCACGCAAAAACGCGCGTGTTAATGTTTCTAAGTCCTTTAGAACACCGTAGTTACACCGTGACGCACGGTGAAGCGTATTCATGTGGCATGTTAATGTTAGTAAGTCCAATCAGTGCAACAGATCCACCGTGGCGCACGGTGAAGCGTGTTCATGTGCGTCAAAATGCGCGTGAAATTCTACTAACTCCTTTGCTTGCAACAGATCCACCGTGAAGCACGGTGACGGTCTCGCAAGTCCTTTAAAATGCTATACTTGCGCACGCCGTGAGCGCGAACTTGGCGCGCAGTGCCGCTAAGTCCTTTAGAAAACCGTAGTTACACGCAACCGCAAAAACCGCTGTTTTCACGGTCAAGACACGGTGAAAACCGTGATTTTCACGGTGAAATCGCGCGCGTGGCGCAGTGCAAAGTGAGGTGAAATCCCTATCCGCAGGCTGAGGCGGAGCAAGTTCCTAGACGCTCCGCAGCGGTTGCTTGCGATACGCTAATAGCGTATAAATGAGAAGGCCAATCTGACTAAGGCCGAACGGAACGAAATGCAGACCCTGTTGCCCCGTTTGGTGGCGGGCTACCGGAGAAGGATGGCGCAATGAAAAAGAACCGCACCACGAAGCCCAGCCAGCGCGGGGCTGGCAGCCGGATCATCGCCAGTCTGAAGGAAGCCGTGGACTGGGTCGAAGGCCAGGATGTTCCAGTCCGCGTCACGACGGTGGAAGTGCCCATGATCGACGTTCGCGCAACCCGCCAACGCCTGCGGCTGAGCCAGGCGGCGTTCGCGGCGAAGTTCGGGTTCCAGCCGGCCACTCTGCGGAATTGGGAGCAGGGGCGGACGCGGCCGGACGGCCCGGCCCGAGTGCTGCTGGCGGTGATCGCGCGACACCCGGAAGCCGTCGAGGACGCGCTGCGGAAGGTGAGCTAGGCGACGCATCGGCTGACGTCCAGATGCTGGCACACCGCGTCTTGCCGGCATGGGATCCCAAATGCATTACGATAGCAGCAGTGAGGCAGACATGAGCAAGCGTGAACTCATCGTCCGGGAGCTCGCTCGGATCCCCGATCAAGATCTCGACAAACTGCTCGGCTTTCTGCACTCGCTCCGGGAGGCCCACGTCGAGGCTGCCGTGCCGACACTGGCCGCTGAATCCGCGCTGGCCAAGGACTGGCTTGCGCCGGAGGAGGATGCGGCTTGGGCCAGTTTATAAGGGGCGACGTCGTAGTCCTCAATTTCCCGTTCTCCGACCTGAGCCAAACGAAACGCCGGCCCGCCCTGGTACTCGTGGCGCTGCGCGGAAATGACATCATTCTTTGCCAGATCACCAGTCAAGCCAGAGCGGATGAGTACTCGATTCCGCTCGACAGCGCGGATTTCGTGTCGGGCGGACTCAGTCAGAGCAGCAGGATTCGTCCGAATCGGTTGTTCACGGCTGACGCTGGAATCGTCGCCTACCGCGCCGGGCACGTTTCCGGACCGAAGCTCGACGACGTGATCGATGGCGTCATCGCGCTACTGAAGCAGAACTGACAGCCGGAAACTCTGGAAGGTATCCTCGAATCCAGTTCCTCCTGGCCAACTGCCGACTGGCGAGCTCTCGCCGCCCTGAACAGCCGCCCCGGTTTGGATACGGAGCACGCTTCACGGCCTCGAAGGATCGGCTTTCCGATGCGCCGTTTCACCTGATGGGCACGATGTAGTTGGGATGTGGCTCTATCCCAAGACGCGCACAGTTTTGTCTATCCACGCTCTGTGGCCACTGCGCCGTGCGGACTTCAGCCGTCTTTCCCCGAGCCTCCAGGCCCGAGAGCCGTCTCGCACCCGCGTTTTCGCGCCGCGCCGTAAACGCCCGCCTGCCTCCCCCTGAGAAATGCGCGCTAGCGGCGCGGAAACGGCCGCGGCGGTATGGCCGGCCCCGCCTCGGCGCGCGGCGGCGCTCCGCCGGCCTGCTGATAGGCGCGCAGCACCTCGGGCGCCGATCCGAAGCGCTGCATGCGTCCATGGTCCAGCCACAGCCCGCGATCACACAGGCTGGCGAGCGTCTCGAGCGAGTGCGACACGCACAGCATCGTCTTTCCGGCACGCCGGAACTCGAGGATCTTGGCCACGCACCGGGCGAAGAATTCCTGGTCGCCGACGCCGAGCACTTCGTCCACGATCAGGATGTTCGGATCGGAGTTCACCGCCACGGAAAACGCCAGTCGCACCACCATGCCCGAAGAGTAGGTGCGCAGCGGCTCGTGGATCGCATCGCGCACCCCTGAGAAGTCCACGATCTCATCGAAACGCGCGTTGAGCTGGCGCCGGTTCAGCCCCAGCAGGGCTCCATTGATGCGGACGTTTTCGGCTCCGGTCAGATCGGGATGAAAGCCCGACCCCAACTCGAGCAGCGCCGCGACACGGCCTTCGATTTGGACCGATCCGGCGTCGGGCCGGCACAGGCTGGTCGCCAGGTTCAGCAGCGTACTCTTGCCCGCCCCATTGGGTCCGACGATGGCCAGGCTCTCGCCGGGCTGCAATTCGAAGGAGACGTCGCGCAGCGCGTAGAAATGCGCGGCGGAAGGGGAAGGGCGGAACAGGTGCGCCAGCCGGTGGCGCAGCAACATGCGGCCCGCGTGCCGCGTAAAGCGCTTCGATACGTCCTTGAATGTCACAGCCGCCATGGCATTAAATATGCTCGTAAAAAGAGTCCTTCATTCTCCGGAATGCCACCCAGCCTATCGCGAACACCGTGAAGGAAACAACCGTCAGTTTCAGAACCGTGGAAGTGTGCGGCTGCGAGGCGTGCAAGAGAATCGAGCGCAAAGAAAAGATCAGGGCAGCGACAGGATTCAGCTCGTAAATATAAGCGAATCTCTTGGGAATATTCTCAAAACTGTAAAAGATAGGCACGAGCCAGAACATGACCATGATTACGGATTCCACTACATAACGCATGTCGCGGATGTAGACATTGATGGCCGAAGTCAAGAGGGCCAGGCCGCAGACAAAAACAATTTCGAGCGCCCAGACCAGGGGCAGCCACAGCCAGTAGATGTTCACGCCGAGACCGAACGCCAGCACCGCCAGGAGCAGCAACAGAATCTGAATGCCCAGGTGCAGGCAACTGGAAAGCACGGCAGCGATGGGCACAATCTCGCGCGGCACGGGGACGCGTTTCACCAGGCCGCTGTTCTCCACAATCGAAAGAGTTCCACTGACCCAGGCAACGTTGAAGAAACTGTAGGGCACCAGACCACAAAGCACGAAAACTGGGAAGTGCCTGATCGTTGGATTTGGGACAATTCTGGTCCAGACAAAAGTGAGCACGCCCATCATCATCAGAGGATTCAGGAGCGACCAGAAGACTCCCAGCGACATATTCCGGTAGCGCACCCGGAAGTCTTTCAGAACCAGATTCTGCAAAAGGAATAAGAAATCACCCTGCCACATCGCCACACCTGACCCTACACCATGGTCCCCGCTTCGCGGCGCGGTAGGGCCATTATAAACGATCCGTCAGTTCACCCTCCCGCGAACTCGCCCCGGCCGGTTTCGCCTGCGTGTCATTGCCGAAAAATCCTTTCGCGGGATCCGGACGGCGCCCTGGATTCCACGGACCTGCCGCACCTGGGATTAACCCGGATGTTTCACCAGCAATCGGCTGCGGCGCGCGATAGGGCCGCATCTACTCAAGTTGCGCTCGGTCGGAAGTCCTCGACGTACAGTCGAGTACGCCTGCGGGCGGCTACGGTCGCGCGCCTCGTGGCATTGTTTGATGTTGGGGCCCTCTCATCGCGCCTCGCTGCGATCGCAAGTGAAACATCCGGGTTAAGCGGTTTCCTGCGACTGCCTTCGCCTCCCCATCGCCTCCATCCACCGAACGAAGCGCGTGCCGCGTACTTCCGCGCGAACGTATCGAACCTGAGCCTCTGCCGCATCGTTGTGCTATTCAGGAATGAGATGTCCGTTGCCTCGCGCCAGCAGCGTGCCAGTTTCGGCGAAGCGGCGAGAGTCGCGCTGGTTTCACTCTGGTCGAGTAAGCTGCGCAGCTTCCTGACGCTGTTGGGAGTCATCCTGGCGACGGCCACGCTGATTGCGGTGATGGGCGTAATCCACGGGATGGACGTCTACATTGCGCAGCAGGTTTCCGATATGGGCGCAAGCGGTTTCCGTGTGCGCCGCATCGGCATTCTGGGCGATGTCGAGCCGAAGAGGCTGCTCGAGTTGCTCAAGAAGAATCCCCAGTTGACGAAGGAAGAGTACGAGTTCCTGGTCTCTCAGGCGCAGTACGCGAGCCAGATTGGCATGGAGACCGGCCGGGGTGTCACGGTGCGCTTTGGGAATACCGAGGTCAAGGATGTGCAGCTCCAAGGCTACACGCCCAACATGGCAGCGATCTCCAACATCCAGACCGACGCCGGACGGTTCTTTGTCGACAGCGAGAACCGCCGCCGCGCCGCCGTGGCCGTGCTCGGGGACGATCTGCGCGAGAAGTTCTTCAGCGGCGCTGATCCGGTCGGGAAGACGATCTTTATCGATGCGCGCCCGTTTGAGGTCATCGGGGTATCGAAGAAACTGGGCAGCGTTTTCGGGCAGTCGCGCGATAACTTCGCCTGGATTCCAGTTGAGATGTACTTCAAGATGTACGGCTCACGGACAGGCATCGGGTTCAACGCCATCGCCCTGGATCCCAGCCTGATCCATAAAGCCCAGGACGAAATCCGCATGCTGCTGCGCGCGCACCGTCACTTGAGGGCGGGCGAGGATGACAACTTCGGCATCTTCGCGTCCGATTCGCTGCTCGACATCTGGCAACAGATCACGGGAGTCGTCGCCGCCACGGCGGTGGCGATCGTTTCGGTCTTCATGGTCGTGGGCGGCGTGGTGATCATGAACATCATGCTGGCGGTGGTGACGGAGCGGACGCACGAAATCGGCATCCGCAAGTCGGTCGGGGCGCGCAGAACCGACATCATGTACCAGTTCCTGGTCGAGTCCTCGCTCCTCTCCGCGACCGGCGGCCTGATCGGCGTACTGATCGCGTGGGTGGTCGCGTTGCTCGTGCGTTACGCCACGCCGGTTCCGATGGTGTTGCCGACCAGCTCCATTGTGCTGGGAGTGGGCCTATCGGCCGCTGTGGGGCTGTTCTTCGGGGTTTACCCGGCGCGGCAGGCCGCGAAGCTGGACCCGATTGAAGCGCTGAGAGCGGAAAAATGAGACTCGTGGAAATCAGGTCGGCCTCCGGCATGGCGCTGGCGACGATCCGCGAGCACAAGATGCGCAGCCTGCTGACGGTGCTGGGAGTCATCATCGGCACCGGTTGCGTGATCGCCGTGGGTTCGATCATCACCGGCGTGAATGGGGCGATCACGAACATCGTGCGAAGTATGGGACCCGACACCGGCTTAGCCTACAAGTTCAACCTCGGTTTCCGCGGTAACATCACGGGCGAGGAGTTCCGGCGCAAGCCGCTGACCTGGGAGAACGCGATGGCCATCACGGAGCGCTGCCCGTCCGTGATCCACGTCTCCCCGTACATGTTCAGCCCGAACATGTTCAACAATTTCTTCGAGCGGATCAAGTACAAGAACAAGGAAGTTTTCCAGATCGAACTGGCTGGAACCTCCGAATCCTACGCCGTCGGCGGCGCCGAGAAGATGCTGTTCGGCCGCTACTTCACCGACGATGAGAGCCGCCGCCGCCAGCCCCTAGTGGTGCTCGGCGAGGCGGTTTACCACGGCCTCATGCAGGAGGAGAATCCCCTCGGCAGACGGGTCATCGTCAACGGGCAGGAATTCGAGGTCCTGGGCGTGATGGCCAAGCCGGCCGCCTCATTCCCCGGCCAGGAAGACCGGCGTGTGCTGCTGCCCTTCTTCACGATGAAGAAGATGTTCCCGAACGCAAAGGAAATGATGATCGTGTTTATCGCCGCGCCGGGCCAGTTGGCCCTGGCGCAGGACGAGGTGTCCGCGGTGCTGCGCAATGAACGGCGCGTTGGGCCCGGGAAACCGGACGATTTCTGGATCTCGTCGGGCTCGCAGATGCTGGAGGACTTCCACCGTATCACTTCCCTGGTGGCGCTCGTGATGGTGGTGCTGAGCTCGATCGGGTTGCTGGTGGGTGGAGTCGGCGTCATGAACATTATGCTGGTGTCGGTGACGGAGCGGACGCGCGAAATCGGCATCCGCAAGGCCATCGGGGCCAAGCGCACCGACATTATGCTCCAGTTCCTCACGGAGGCCGTGGTGCTCACCGGCCTGGGGGGCGTGATCGGCATGCTGTTCGGGTGGGGCGTCTCGGTGGCGGCGCGGCTGATCTTCCCCAGCCTGCCGACGTCGGTCCCGCTTTGGGCGGCCACGCTGGGCGTGGTGGTGTCGGTGAGCGTGGGATTGTTCTTCGGGCTGTGGCCGGCGAACCGGGCCGCGCAACTGAATCCCGTGGACGCGCTGCGTTACGAATAGCGGCCAGAAACGTCAATCCCTGTCAGGCCGCGGCTTCCGGCCTAATAATCCACCGGCATGCCGCGCAGGTCCTCGAAAGTGAATACCGGCCCCTCCTTGCACACGTAGGCCGGTCCCGCGTTGCAGCGCCCGCACTTGCCGATGCCGCACTTCATGCGGTTTTCGAGGCTGGTATACACGTTGGACATTTTCGCGCCCAGGCGCTCCAGCACCGGGATCGTGTTCTTGATCATGATCGGCGGTCCGATCACCAGCGCGACCGCATTGTCGGCCGCTACCTGGGCCCGTTCGAAGATCGTCGGCACGAAGCCGATTTCGCCCTTCCAGTCGGACGTCTCGCCGCCTGGATCCACGCACTGAATGACGCGCACCCTCGGGTGGCCGGCCCACTGGTCGAGCTCGTCGGCGTACACCAGGTCGCCTACCGTCCGCGCTCCGTAGACGATCGTGATGTCGCCGTAGTCGGCCCGGTTCTCCAGCGCGTACCAGATGGCGCAGCGGATCGGCGGCATCGCGATGCCGCCGCCCAGGAAGATCAGGTCCTTGCCGCGCCATTCCTCCATCGGATAGCCGATGCCGTAGGGGCCGCGAAACCCCACCGTGTCGCCCTCTCCGGCCTCCCACAGAGCATCGGTCACCCGCCCGACTTTGCGGAAACAGAATTCGATGTGGTCGTGCCAGGTGGAGCTGGAACAGATGTTGAAGGTCGATTCGCCCCACCCAAAAGCCGAAAAGATGCCGAACTGGCCCACGCGGAAGTCGAACTCTTTGGCCCGCTCCGCGTCCTGGAAGCGCAGCCGCACGGACTTCACGTCCGCCGTGTGCTGCCGCACACCGATGATTTCCATGAGGTCGGGCTTATATGGATTCTGCATGGCAAATCTCGCTCACCAGCGGCAACACCCCCAGCCCCACGGGGCAATTGCGCGCGCAATTGCCGCACCCGGTGCAGAGGATCTCGCCGAACTTCTCGGGGTACATCAGGAACTTGTGATAGATGCGCTGCCGTTGACGCGCGCCTTGCGCCGGGCGCGGATTGTGGCCGCTCGAGTGCAGCGTGAACATGGCGAACTGGCAGGCGTCCCAATTCCGCGCCCGCACGCCTCCGTGCGTGTTGCCCTCGTCGACGATGTCGAAGCAGTGGCATACCGGGCAGGTGTAGGCGCAGGCCCCGCAACCGACGCAGGCCAGCGCGTGCTCGCGCCAGAAGGGGTCGTCGAAATGCCCCTTCGCAAAAGCGGCGATCTCTGACGGCTCAAACCTCCGCTCCGGCCCCCCGGCGTCCTGCGCCGGCGGCTGCGCTGAGCCGTCCTCCGAAACCGAATCGACTGCCACACCAAATAACGCCGCGCCCTTCTCTGTCAGGCAGCGAGCCTCGTAGCATCCGTCGCCGGCATCGACGAGCAGCACGTCCGAGCCGCGCTCCGCCGCCGGGCTCAGGCCCACGCTGGTGCAGAAGCACTGCTCATCGTGTGCCGTGCAGGCCAAGGTGATAACCGTCGTCGCCTCGCGCCGGCGATTGTAGAAATCGTCGGCGTAGTCCCAATTGAACAGCTTGTCGAGAATCGGCAGCGCGGCCGCGTCGCACGGGTGCGCCCCGATGATGATTTGCTCGGGGATAGCTGCCGGCAGGTCCTGCAGCGTGATGCCCGCCCCGTCGATCCGGTAGCCGTACAGCGCCTCGTGGCGTGGGAAGACAAACTCCTTGATCGAATTGGATGGCCGAATCCAGCCGTCCAGCAGCAGCGCTTCCGCCGAAGCAAGCGGCGCGTAAAGCACCGTCTCCGGCTTCACCCGGATGGGACCGGCGACCG
This sequence comes from Bryobacteraceae bacterium, assembly GCA_050012115.1. GTDB lineage: Bacteria > Acidobacteriota > Terriglobia > Bryobacterales > Bryobacteraceae > CAIVVT01. The sequence continues at coordinate 14,827 of JBEKHU010000010.1, forward strand.
TCTTGCCGGCCGCGATCCACTCGCCGGCGCGCTTGCGGAGATCGTCCTTCGAGATGCGTTGGCTCATCGAATGAAGTCCTCCTTGTCCTGGAGGGAATAGGCGCCGACGACCGGTTCGACCGCCGGATCCATGCCCGCGCGGTAGCCGAACTGGCTCTCGGCGGCCCGGGCCAGCGCCAGGTTGAGCAGCCGCAGATCGATGCCCGCCGGGCAGGCGCGCGTGCATTCGTCACAGCCGACGCAGCGCCCCGCCAGGTGGATCGCCCGCGACAGGTGCCACGCGAAGTTGCCCTTGCGGTGCGGCGACGTGTCGATCGCCTGCGGTCGGTTCTTATCGGCCAGACAACGCTCGCAGTAGCACATCGGGCAGATCTGGCGGCAGGCATAGCACTTCAGGCAGCGGTCGAACTCGGCCGTCCAGTAGGCCAGCCGCTCCTCGCGCGGCTTCTCGAGAAATCGCTCCAGCTCCGCATAGCGGCCGCCGGCCGGAGCCGCGCTCTGCGCCGCTCCGGAGGTGATCGTCTGGTCGGCAAACCGCGGCTGGTGCGTGTCGCAGGCGGCACACTTCGGCTGCCCCAGGCCCGCGCAGGCCACGCCGATCACATGCACATCCTCGCGCCGGAACTGCGATTCCTTCTCCAGCACCACCAGCGCGCGCTCATCGCAGCCTTTTACGACGACCGCGGCCGCGCCCAACGCGCGCACCTCCGGACGCTTCAGGTACACCGTCAGGTTGCCGAGGCAGTGCTCATTCCATTCCAAACGGTC
>JBEKHU010000011.1:0-15284 GCA_050012115.1 Bryobacteraceae bacterium
CGCGCACAGCCAGCCCCTTGCGGTCGACCTGCCGTGGATGATCCTGCTCTGCGCGGCCACGCTCGTGCTCCTGTTCCTATGCGGCTTCCTGCTGTGGAAGCGCACCCGGTTCTCTTAGAAACTCCGCGAATGTTTGGCTCCGCATATACTGTTTGGCGTCAGGCCAGCGCATGACCTCACGACAACGTGTCTACGCCGCTCTCCGCAGGGAACCCGCCGACCGGGTCCCGATCTTCATGTGGCTCCACCCCGACACGGCCCGCCATCTCTCTTCCCTCTTGGAGATTCCCGACGCCAGCGTCGCCGAAGCCATGGGCAACGACATCCGCCAGACCTGGGTCAACAACAACTACGCCATGGAAGGCATCGTGCACGAGCACGACGGCGACTCGCACCTCGACTTCTGGGGCGTGAAGTGGGTCAAGCGTCACTCCTTCAATCAGATCGAAAGCTTCCCTCTGGCTTCTGCCACACCCGAACAGGTGCTCGAATACCGTTTCCCTGAGCAGCACATCGAGTTCCTGCTGAGCCTCATGCAACCCGTCCTCGACGCCCCCGGCGACTGCTTCATCGGCTGCGACGTCTCCCCGTGCGTCTTTGAAATGTGTTGGCGCTTGCGCGGAATGGAAAACACACTGCTTGACATGGCCTCCGATCCCGAAGTGGCCGCGGAGATGCTCTCGCGCTGCGCCGATTTCGCCGTCCGGGTCGGTGAAGAGGCCTGTCGGCGATTCCCGCTCGACTGGTTCTGGACCGGGGACGACGTCGCTGGCCAGACGTCGATGATGATGGCCCCGTCCTTGTGGCGTAAACTCGTCAAGCCACCGCTGCAGCGCGTCTTTGACGTCGGCCGATCGCACAATCTCTGTGTCGCCTACCACTGCTGCGGCGCTCTGCGGCCGATCATTCCCGATCTGATTGAGATGGGCTTGAACGTGTTGAACCCCGTCCAGGCCAATTGCCCCGGCATGGACGCTCTGGAGCTCAAGCGCGAGTTCGGCTCCTCGCTCACCTTTATGGGCGGCGTCGACACGCAGGACCTCTTGCCGAACGGCTCTGCCGCCGACGTTCGCCGCGCCACCGCCCGTCTGCTCGCCGGCATGACCTCCGACGGCGGCGGCTACATACTCGCCGCCTCGCACACGATTCCGCCCGAGACCCCCGACGACAACATCTTCGCCATGTACGCCGAGGCGGGCGTCAGCCGCGAAGAGATCTTCGATCGCGCAGCGCAAATCCGGCTCCGGCTTGCTGGCTCGGGTCCCGCGCCTCGTCCGATCTAACCCCAATACTCTTCACTTAACGACGTTTCTGTGTTATCCAGTCTTGGATAACAGGACCATCGGGGCGGATCGTTCTCCCATCATGCGATATGAGCTTCATGACGACTCGTACTCCCGCAAAAAACTATGCCGGCAAACGGGCATATCGGTCAGGCCACCGGTGGACTCCCAGGTCCAAAACAGGACTGAAGGCTGGGCCGCTTTTCAACGCATTTCTCAGCCTGCCAGTCCATCTAAAAGTCTCCTCAGAGATCGGCTGCACAACTTCAGAAAGCCTTCTTCACTGAGGGCAAAACGGCCCGCTCTGTACAGCGCCACATAGCCGTGGGCCACCGCCCAAAGCTGCAGGGCGATTTCCCATACATCGTCCTCTTTTAATGCTCCCCAGTCCATGGCCTCGGCTACACAGTCGGCGATGGGCGTCAGGGTCGGTGAACGTCGGGCGCGGAAATCTTGCGGGAATTGGCGGGCGTCCTTGCGCGGCTTGGAGAAGACGTAGTCGTAGAGCCGAGGATGCGCCAGGGCGTAGAGAAAGTACCCTTCCATCATCCGGGCCAGACGGTCAAAAGGCGCCGCCAGTTGGCGCCATCCGGTTTCGTCGATAGCCTCCCGTAGTTTCAAGAATTCTTTTTCTGTCAATGACTTGAGAAGGGCATCCCGACTGGGAAAGTGGTAATAAATCGCCATCGGGGTGATGCCTGCCGCGACGGCCACGCGGCGCATGGTGACAGCTTCGGGACCTTCCTTCTCCAACAGATCGAGCGCTGCCTCGCCGATGCGTTCGACGGTCGGTTTTCCTTTCACTGGTATTCCTCCTATACAGTGTATGGCATTTATCTATACGCTGTACAATACACCCGCCTGGCCCGGTCGCGCTCCTATGCATCGACCGATTTACGCTTCCAGGTGCCGGCCTTGCCCGGCCGGCGCGTCGTTGCGGCTCAATTCCGCGCTCCTCCCCGGCGCGTTGCAGGCACAATGAGAAGGGTATGCCGGAACTTCCGGACGTCGCGATCTACGTCGAGGCACTGCGCGACCGCATCGTCGGGCACGTCCTGAACCGGGTCGTTCTGTGCGGTCCCTTTCTCCTGCGCTCCACCGATCCTCCTCTGGATTCCGCCCACGGCAGGAACACCCGCGAGGTTCGCCGGCTGGGGAAGCGCATCGCCATAGGCCTGGAGGGCGGCTTGTGGCTGGTGCTCCACCTGATGATCGCCGGCCGGCTCCACTGGCGCCTTTCGGGTGCAAAGCCCGTTGGCGCGAGGCCCGGAGCCAAAGGTCTGCTCGCGCTGTTCGAATTCGCTTCCGGTTCTCTGGTTTTCTCCGAAGCCGGCTCGCAGCACCGTGCATCGCTTCACGCCGTTCTCGGCGAGGACGGTCTGCGAGCACTGGATGCCGGTGGAATCGAGGTTCTGGACGCCGGCCGGGAGGCCTTCGCCGCCGCCCTGCTGTCGGCCAACCACACCTTGAAACGTGCGCTTACCGATCCCCGCCTGTTCAGTGGAATCGGCAACGCCTACTCCGACGAAATCCTGCATCGCGCCCGCCTCTCACCCGTGGCGATGACTTCCCGGCTCACCCCAGGCGAGATCGCCAGGCTGCACCAGGCGGCTTGTGCGGTTCTTTTCGAGTGGATCGCGAAGCTGCGCGACGAATGCGGATCGGCGTTCCCGGAGCGGGTGACCGCTTTTCGCGAAGGGATGGCCGTGCACGGACGGTACGGCCAGCCGTGCCCATGCTGTGGATCCCGGATCCAGCGAATCCGCTACGCGTCGAACGAAACGAACTACTGTCCTGTGTGCCAAACCGGAAGAAAGCTGCTGGCCGATCGGGCGCTGTCTCGTCTCTTGAGACAGGACTGGCCGCGCACACTGGAGGAACTCGAGGCTCTACACAGACGCTGACCCGCGCCGCCCCGCGACGCGTCGAGCGATTAAGCCTGACGATTCACGCTCTCGTCTCAACGCACTTGTAGTGCATATTCCCGGAGCAATTGCCCGTCCGGAGTCGAGAGGCGAACCCAGTAGCGCGCGGGCGCCAGGCTATGCTCGATCGGGAAGCTCACGCTTCTGCCGGATGCCGCAACGATCCTTGTCTCCAGCACACGCCCGACCGAATCCACCAGAGCAGTGTTGTAGCTGCGGAACGGAGCGACGTCTGTGATGTCGATGCGTAAATGTAAACGCCCGCCCGCTGCACTTTCCAAGGTGGCCGGCGTAGCAATCCCGCGCTCGCTCCGGAGTATGACCTCAGCACCTCCATCCACGGAACGGTGCAAAGGCGCGTAGATCCCCAGCGCCACTAGCACACACGCCGAAGCCGCGACGGCAACCCAGCGGGTTGAGAAGGGACCGCCAAACCAGCCCGCCAGGCGCTGCCTCCAGCTCTCCGCTTCGGGAGACGCACCGCCAGCGGCTAACTTCTCCTGATCTAATAGGATCGCGGCAGCCCGGGTCGCTCGGGCAAACTCCCGTTCTTCCTCGACCCTCTCCTGGCATTGCCCACACCAGAGCAGATGCGTCAGACAACGCTGCTCATCATCACCTGGGAGCCTGCCGAAGACCAGGTCGTCAATCTCCCGTTCCTTCAGGCAATCCAAACCACGCTCTCGATCTTCCACCCGAGCCTCCGAACAACCAACGAGCGAGCACGCTAAGAACCGAGCCATTCGATCCCTCGCCATTCCGATTTCTAGCGGAGGTTCGTCCGACCTCCGTCATCTTATCACTCATTAGCCAAGTGTCATGCTCCCGCCATTTTTCTCAGCCCGAAGTCAGATTCTGCCATCGCCAGTCGCTTCCGGCCCAGCTCGCCAAACCTCGCCTTGGCCCGGGATTTCAGCAGCCGGAACTGCGTTTCAGTCAACCGCATCTCCCGGCAAATCTTCTCCTGGGACTGGCCGCGCAGGTAGAAGCGGGTGAGTATCTCCTTGTCGCGAGCCGATATCTCCTCCAGCACCTGCACCATGAGTTGGGTTTTCTGGTGGCAGATCGCCTCCTGTTCCGGATTCTGGCGGCCGTCCGCTATCAGGGTCCCGACTTCAAACTCGGCGCGCTCACGTCGCGCCTGTACGGCGGCGTCGATCCCCGCCGCCACCTGTCGCCGGATGATCGTTCGGACGAATCCCATTAGTGCTTCGGGCTCGCGCAGCGATCCAGCGCGAATCGCTTGAACGACTGTCAGGTACGCATCGTGTACGCGATCGTCCAGGTCCGCCGGTCCAAGGTGCTTGCAGAAGTAATAGCGGATGCCCCGGCTGAAATTCGTGTACAACTCCTCCATCGCCGTCCGCTCTCCGCGCTGGACGCCTTCCACCAGCGCGCTCCAGCTCCGCAGCGAACCGTTTGGCGGGTGGACGCCCGCCCGGTCGTCAGTCCGCTCGTGATTCGCCGGAAGGTCGTGTGGGTCGTCCCCGTCCGTGTGCCTGCCAGTTTCCCGCTGCTGTGCCATTTTAGTTCCGTCCAACCGAGATCCATGCGGCCCAAAACGCGGGTCGCGATTGCCAGCCTCCCTTTGCCAGGAGTGCCAGTTGTGCTTCCCGCAGGGCGGCCGAGGGTTCGATCCCCCGCTGGAAGCACCCATAGAACACGTCGAACAGCGCCGAGGCGTCGTCCGGAATCGACCACAAAGTCCCGATCGCCCCGGATGCGCCTGCGGCGATCCAGGACTTGAAGAATCCTGCCAGCCCCGCTCCCGGCTGATGCGTGCCCAGCCCGGTGCCGCATCCGCTCATGACCACGAGACTGCCGGGCAGTGTGAATGCGTCCACACTGCGCGCCGTAAGCCCGTCGGCGCGGCCGTCTGGACGCATCGACAGCATCAGAAACATCTCCGACGGCCGGCGCACCACGACCGCCGATTGGTCCGTCGGCCCGCCCGGCATCAAAACGAAACCGCGCCTGTCCGTCTCTTCCTGGATCAGGTGCGCCGCGAAGTGAATCACCTTCGGCCGCGCGGCAACCTCGGCGGCGAAGCGTTCAGGTGTCGCTTCACTGCCCGTGAGGAGCCGTGAACTTGCACTCTGGCTGCTCCACCCCCGGCTGATGCGCTCCAATTCCGCCAGGCTGCCTGGCAGTCGCGGCAATTCCAGGCTGGCCCCTGCCGGCGCAGTCGTGTGCTGCCGCGCCCACCGCGTGTCGGCCCGATTGTAGATCGGGTCGCCAACGCCCAGAAACAGGTTGGCGGGCCGCTCCTGGGGCTTCCCGCGCAGTGCCAGGAACACGGACGCCACCGGCTCCAGGATGTGGTCCTGCACCAGGTATCGCCGGACTCCGCCCTCGTTTCGGCAGATGGCGGACAACGGCGCTTCCAGCAGCGCGTCATCCATCGACAACAGCCATCTCTCCCGCGAACGGACCTTCTCCGAGAGCCCGCCGAACAACTCCCGGTAGAGGCCCTCCCCCTGCGAATCCGCGCTGGCATGCCCGCGTCGCACGGCCTCGCTGAACTCGTTCAACGCATGCGCCAGCCGCTCTCGCCCCGGCAGCGGCACCTGCTCGAACGAGTCGCGCGTCACCGCCCACAACCACGAGCGGTCTTCCCCGATAGTGAAAGACAACACCGCATCGCCCCGCCCCAGTGTCCTCTGCATCCGCCGCCGGCCTGCATCTCCATCCAGCCGCGGGTTCGCATCGGCCGCCTTCTCCCCGTGGTTCTCCAGCGTCCGCAGCTTCCTTTGGAGCGCCAGCACAGCCGCATCGGTGGGCGCAGCGCCCCGGGTGCCGCTGACGAACTGCCAGAACTGTTGGGAGCGCCATTGCGCCAGTGCTTCGCGGTACTCGGCATCCTCCGCCAGCTTCGTTCGGGACTGCTCCCGCAGCGCCAGATCCCTGGTCCGCTCCACGGCCAGGAAGGCCTCCCACATCAGCGCCTGGCTCCCCTCGCGCGCGCCCAGCTCCGCCGCCAGCGAGGCGTACGCACTGGCCACCTGGTACAGCCCGATGTTGGCCAGGAGTTGAATCTCTTCCGATGGGACGGTTTCCTGCCGCCAGTTGAAGGCAGTTTCGAGCGCCTTGCGGTAGGCTTTCAGAGCTTCGCGCTGACGCCCCGCCCCGGCTAGGCGTTGCGCCAGCACGAAGGCGCTCTGCCATGGCGACGCGCTTGAGAGGGAATACGTCCGCGAATCTCCCGCCAGCTTCGCCAGCCACACTGCCCGCTCGGGCTGCCCCCGCTGCGACGACAGGCGCGATAGCGCAATCAGCAATGGCTCCACATCCCGTAGCCTGTTTAGGCGCCGCAGCCGGTAGGCCTCCAGCAGAGCCTCCTCCGCCCGGTCGAGCTCACGGCGTTCCATCCACAGCAGGCCCAGGTCCTCGGCCAGGGCGGCCCGTACCTCGGCGTTGCCTTGCTCGTCGGCAGCGTCCATGCCGCGCTCGGCCGCGCGGAATACCACATCGCCGTCCCGCATGCGCAGCGCGAGCTGCGATTCGCTGGCGTAGTAGTTGGCCCAGAACCGGGACTTGGCTGGCAGAGCATGCTGAGCTTCGCGCATCTCCTGCGTCGCCGCATCGACGTCGCCCAGAAGCGAGTACAGTGACGCCAGGTTCAACCCCACCACGGCGTCCCCTTCGGCGTTGCCGCACTGCTTGGCCACCAGCTGCGCCTCTTCGTATACGTCCAGCGCCTTCCGGTACTCGTGCAGTACCAGGTAGCTTCCGGCGAGCGCGTTCAGGAATCGCTGCGCGCGGGGCAGATTACCTACGCCTTTCGCGGCATCGGCTCCGGCGGCGAAGGAGCGAATCGCCTGCCGGTATTCCAGATTCGCCAGGGAGTGCATTCCCTGCGCGCTGAACCGGTCCAACTGTGAATCAATGGGGGGGGCTGAAGACGGGGATATCCTCGTGTTGGCGGCCACCGCCACACCGGCGAGCCAGAAGACGGCGAGCACTCCGACCGGTTTCACGATAAGACCTGTATATCAGAAATAGGACTGATGATCTAGTACTTTCTTTAGTACTAACAGTACTCCCCGTGTAGTACTTCGGTTTGAAGCACTACCGGGGAGCCTCTTCCTCGCCTTGTAGGTGAGATTCGTCAGAATCGTTGCTTTGGGTAGACGTGCGCTGTGTTCGCACGATGTGAGAAGAAGATCTTCTCCGTCCAGCTCGTCCGCGAACAGGCCAGATTTACAGCACAGGCGGAATGATGATGATAATGGGGCCGAAATCCATGTTCAATCTCCTCATCCGAAACCCGATCTGAAACCGGGTTCGGCTAACAGCTAGCCCAACCATCGGCTCTGGCAAGCCCGGACTTTAGATAAGTTGATGAAAAGATTGCGAATATTTAGTGCGACTCCGTGTTATCGCCCCCGCTGCGCCCTGCATTTACTGCGGTAACACGGACCGCAGCCGGAGTCGCCGTAATCGTGGCCCTGAGGGCGACGGTCCGGGGAGCCTCCCGGGGGCGGCGCTTTCGACCTCTGCCTAGTCCTTAATGCCGCTTTGGCTCCGCCAGTCGGACGGTGGCGCATGCGCTTCACAGGCCGGCGCGCAGTCAATTCCGGGCTCCGCGGCATGCACATTGCCGCGCGCACCTTGTCAGTGGACTGCCAGCTCTGGCTGCGGCGGGTACGCTATGTTCTGCAAGTTGCCGCGCCCTTCGGCCCATCTCTCCTGAATTGGTAGCAGCATCTTGACACCGGGTCTATGCTGGAGGTGATGGGCCACCCTACGGCCCTGCATTCCTGCTCTTTGAGAATTCGAATAATTAGCGAATATCAAATCGAAAGATAGCCACTTAAGCTGCTTATTTTAAAAAGAAAAGTCGACAATTGGCTTTGTTCCTTCAAATCTGCTTTTCGGCGCCTGCACCACAGTGTGCCGGATTACGCGATCACACCGGACTCGCCCCTGTTCTTATGGCCCCGGGGTGAACTGCCGGCTCCCAGTTGCCTTCTTCCTTCGCATTCGTCGCCCGTCCGGCTTCGAAACAGCTTTCGAAGATCTTCGAGTTGTGATGAATGGGTTGAATGCCCAACTGTCCGCGCCACGTCTTCGCGAACCATCCGTACGACACGGGTCCGGAGGAGTAGCTGAGATTCGCATACGCGCCTTCCGGAGCGCCGCGATCCGGCCACGGTATGTCGCACCTCGATCGTCAACCGGGACTTAAGTCTTTCAAATGGATACAGTCCGGTGTACAATGCCCCGTGGCCTCCTCCCCCGTTGCTGGAGGCCCGGTTCGGACGCCGGCTGGCACTGCCTGCGCCACTTGCTGATCAATTGTTGAGATCGGAGCCCACCCCGGACTGGGCATCCGTCCATGGAGGAAACCAGAATGCCGTCTCCCAAATCACCGAAGCGCCAGAAGCTTCCGAAAAGCCACAAGAACCCTCTGAAGGGCGCCACTCTGATTGGCGCCGTTAACCCCGACCAGGCCATTGAGGTGACTATCCGCATCCGCCCGCGCACGTCCACACCGGCGGGCGAAAAGGCGCGCGCATCGGGCAAGCCGCTGACCCGCAGTCAGTTTGAGGAACTGTTCGGCGCCGATCCCGCCGATATCGCCCGCCTTGAGGATTTCGCTCACCGCCACGGTCTGACAGTCCTCCAAGCCAGCCCTGCCGAGCGCAAATTGCGCCTGTCCGGACCCGCCTCTGCGATGCAGGCGGCTTTTGGGACGACTCTCAACAACTACTCCATCGGCAAGTTGGAATACCGCGGCCGCGTCGGGACCCTCTCTGTCACGGATGATGTTCACCCGCTCATCGAGGCTGTATTTGGATTGGACAACCGGCCGCAGGTCCGGCCCCACTTTCGCTTCCACCCCCACCAAGGGCAAACCGGGAAGCAACCCAAAGGAGGGTTGAAGCCGCGCGCGGCCGGCAGCGGCTCATTCACGCCCGTCGAGGTCGCGCAGTTATATAAGTTTCCGCCCAAGCTCGACGGGACCGGCCAGACCATCGCCATCATTGAACTCGGCGGGGGCTACACCAACACCGACCTGAAAAAGTACTTTTCAGACCTCAAGGTGACCGCCCCATCGGTGACCGCCGTCTCCGTCAACGGCGGGAAGAACGCTCCCGAGGGCGACCCGAACAGCGCCGACGGAGAGGTCATGCTCGATATCGAAGTCGCGGGCGCCGTGGCGCCGGGCGCTCGCATCGTCGTCTACTTCGCTCCCAATACCGACTCCGGTTTTCTGGATGCCTTGACCGCGTCGATTCATGACACCGTGCGCAATACGAATGTGGTCTCGATCAGCTGGGGTTCGCGCGAGAGCAACTGGACGGCGCAGGCGATGAAGGATTTCGATTCGCATTGCGCCGACGCGGCGCTGTTCGGCATAACGGTTTGCGTCGCCGCGGGGGACAACGGCTCCACGGACACCGCCGACGCCTCCGTGAAATCGGCCAACGTCGATTTCCCAGCCTCCAGCCCCAATGTGCTCGCCTGCGGCGGCACCAGGCTGCTGCCGGACGGCAGCGAGACCGTCTGGGGCTCACTCAGCCAAGGCGGTGGGGCAACGGGCGGCGGCATCAGTTCCGTCTTTCCCGTCCCGGCTTTCCAGAAGAACATTCAACTGCCGCCCTCGGTCAATCCCGGCGCGGAGCCCGGGCGCGGCGTGCCCGATATCGCCGGGAATGCGGACCCGCAGTCCGGCTACCGGGTGCTGGTGGACGGACAACCGGGCGTCGTCGGCGGAACCAGCGCTGTTGCCCCGTTGTGGGCCGCTCTCATTGCACTCCTGAACCAGGGGTTGGGCAAGCCCGTCGGTTTCCTGACGCCGCAACTCTACCAACTCCCCGCCGGGACGAATGCGTTGAAAGACATCACCGTCGGCGACAACGGCGGCTACCACGCCGGACCCGGGTGGGACGCTTGCACGGGACTCGGCTCCCCCAACGGCGGCGCCCTTCTGGCCGCGCTGACTCCCAAGACCGGCAGTGGACCCAGCAAGCCGCCCACGAAGCCGCCCACCAAGAAGCCCAAGCCGCCGAAGAAACGGCCTTCCAAAGCGAAGCATTGAAGCCCGGCCCCCGTGCCGGCGCGCATCGGCGCGGCCGGGACGCCGCAAGACAGGTTTGCCAGACAACCGGCCCTCCCCAGAGAGGCAACCGCAGGACGGCGGCGGACGTCGTCGTCCCGCAGGTTGTTCGGAGGGAAATGTGGCTGCTATTCCAGCCCCATCTGCGACAGCCGGTATCGCAGCGCGTTCCGTGTGAGTCCCAACAGCCGGGCTGCCTGGCTCTTGTTGCCGCCGGTCCGTCGCAGTGCTTCTTTGATTAATTGTTTTTCATGTTCGTCCAGGGTGACGCCCTCGGCCAGGAACTCCGTGGCCTCGGCTCCGCCGTCCGACACTGTCACACCTCGTCTCGGGGCGTAATCCAGGCGAATATCCTCAGGCTGCAGTGCGTCGCCGGTGGCCAGAACCAGGGCGCGCTCGATCACGTTCTCCAGCTCCCGGACATTGCCGGACCACTCGTAATCGACCAGTTTCCGCATCGCTTCCGGCGCGATGCGCGTCACCGCCGATCCCAGCTCCGTCCGGTACTTGTGGAGGAAGTGCTCCGCCAGCGGCGGGATGTCCTCCCTCCGTTCGCGCAGCGGCGGAATCGTGAGCGGGAAGACGTTCAGCCGGTAGTACAGGTCCTCGCGGAAGTTGCCTTCCTCGAGCGCCCGCCGCAGATCGACGTTCGTCGCCGCGATCACCCGCACATCCACCGCACGCGTCTTGTTGCTGCCCAGCCGCTCCAGTTCGCGCTCCTGCAGCACCCTCAATAGCTTCACCTGGATCGCCGGCGGCACGTCGCCGATCTCGTCCAGGAACACTGTGCCGCCGTCAGCTTGCTCGAACTTGCCGGCCCGGGCCGCCGCCGCGCCCGTGAAGGCGCCTTTCTCGTAGCCGAAGAGCTCGCTCTCCATCAGGCTTTCCGGGATGGCCGTGCAGTTGATCTTGACAAACGGCATGCCGGCCCGCGGTGAGTTGTGATGGATCGCCCGCGCGATCATGTCCTTGCCGACGCCCGACTCGCCGCACAACAGAACCGTCGAGCGAGCCGGCGCAACGCGCGCCACCGCCGCCAGGATCTCCTGCATTTTCTGGCTGTTGCCGACGATGGAGTCGAACTTGTAGCGGTGTCCGAGCTCTTCCCTGAGACGGACGTTCTCCTCCCGTAAGTCCTGGACTTCGAGCGCCTTGCGGACCACCGTCAGCAGGTGGTCGAGCGTGAACGGCTTGGTCAGGAAGTCCGCGGCGCCGCGCTTCATCGCTTCCACCGCGATCTCCACCGAGCCATACGCGGTCATCACGATCACAGGCAGCCGGGCGTTCTGGCGTTGCAGTGCCGCCAGCAGGTCGAGGCCGTCGGCCAACGCCGACGCGCCGCTGCCCAGCGGCAGCCGGATGTCGGTGACCACCAAGTTGGCGCGCTCGGCCAGCCGCAGCGCTGAGCTCATGTCGCCAGCGGTCTCGACCTCATAGCCAGCGTCCTCCAGGTGCAGCGCCATCACCCGGCGGAGTTTCTCTTCGTCTTCTACGACGAGGATGCGCGGTTTCATACTCGCTCTTATCATCTCGCATCTCTATGACGCGGAATGAAGTCAAGCGCGTTGCGCGAATCCTTCTGCGGCGTTCGATCCCAGGTCGGCGATTCGGCTCAGAGCGCGCCAGCGCCCATTGCAGCCTCTTGTTCGGGGAACCAGCAGTAGCCCTGCCGGACGATTGTTTTCAATGAATTGGCCGCGGCGCCCAGTTTGCGTCGCAACCGCTGCACATGCACATCCACCGTGCGGGTCCGTGTGCCTTCCGAGTACTGCCAGATCGTGCGCAGCAGCGTCTCGCGGCTGACGCAGCGCCCCGGGTTCTGGGTGAGCATTAACAACAGCTCCCTCTCCTTGCGGGTCAACCGGACCTGCGCAGTCGCGGGCGCCGGGCTTCGGGGGGGAACGGTTGTCAAACGGGCTGAACCTTGAGTTTCCATCACAGCGAATGCAGGCAGGCTCATGCGAAATCGCCTCACTCAATGAGTTCGCTCCGGGAGAGAGGCCAGCTGCGGTCTCGTTCCCGTGTAAACCTAGACGGTTCGGGTGATGAAAAGTTCTACGCAATCTGCGCCACCGGCCGCAGAATGTTCTCTTGCCAGGCGAAGTTTACAAAGATTGAGGCCCGGCAGTCCGCCGGTCCGTCGTCGGCGACAAGGCGAGCCGCACGACAAATGCCGCGCCTTGGCCGGATTCGCTCTGCACCTCCAGCCGCCCGCCGTGCTCGTCGACAATCTTGGCCGCAATTGGCAGCCCCAGTCCTACGCCGCTCGGCTTGGTCGTGAAGAAGGGGTTGAAAACCTGCTCGCGGTGTTCCGGAAGGATGCCCGAACCGCGGTCGATAACGGCGATCTCGATCGCGGAATCAAGAGCCCGCGTCTTCACCGTGACCACGCCCTCCGCTGGAGAGGCATCGGCTGCGTTCTGGATCAGGTTGAAGAAGACGCGTTCGAGCAACGTCGCGTCGCCTTCCACCGCCGGCACGGAAGGGTCGTAGGCGCGGTGGACGGAAATCGATCGGGAGGGGTCCTGGCGCTGGAAGTTCTGGATCGCCTCATCCAGCAGCGCATGGACGTCCAGTTCCGCGAGGCGCAACTGGAGTGGCCGTGCGAACTCGAGGAAACGCGTCACCAGTAGGTTGGTCCGATCGACCTCGCTGGCAATATAGTCGGCCAGTTCCTGGGCCACCGACCCCGAACCCTCGAGGCGTTTCACCAACAGTTCGGCTGAGGTGCGGATCGTGCTGAGCGGATTCCGCAATTCGTGCGCCAGACCCGCCGAAAGCTGACCCAGTGCGGCCAGTCGCTCGCCGCGGCGCACGGACGCCTCGGCCTCACGCAAACGCGCGTTGGCCTTCGCCAGTTCCTGCACGGCGGCCTGGGCGCGCCGCGCCTCCGTCCGGTTCGATTCGGCGAGCCCGTATGTGAGGTATGCCACTAGCGGGAAGAACAGGACCCGCAGCAGAATGTTCTGAACGTCATCAGGCTCGAATTGGTGATGCCAGCGCACCACCGCCAGCGGCCACATGGCGAGATAAGTGGCGCAGGCCAGCACCGTGACCAGGGAAGTGCCGAGCGCGCCGTACGTCGTCGCTGCCGACAGGATTGGCAGAAAGAGGATCAGGGTGTACTCGGAGTCCGTGCTCTTCGTCACGGCGATCAACAGGAAACTGATCAACAGCTTCACCCCGATGACGACCGCCGTTCCCGTGGGGGTGTTCAGGGCCCGCACCCGCGGCACCGTAATCTGCAGCAGGGCCATGGCGGCGAGCATCTCGATTTCACCCGTGTTCTTAAGCGGGCTGACCCAGACCAGCGCGCCAAACAGGACCAGCCAAACGACATCCTGCCAGCGAAACCACGACATTCGGCTTCCGGAAGAGACAGTCGGTGCCACGTCGCCATCTTAACAGTCCGCGGGGGAAACCCCGCGGGCCGCGGCCGCGCGCGGATTCCTAGGCAGACTGTTCACCCCTCTCACTTCTCACGCCGGACCCCACACTCCTCTGGCGAAGCATTGAGCGAGGCGATATGGCACAATGGAAACGTCTCGCGAGTCGTTCCATGAATTCCCTTGAGTCGCCCCAGAAAATGGGGCAGTCTGCCCCCCCAGCGGAAGAGCCTTCGTTCGGCGATGTGCTGCGCCAGTTCGAAGCAGAGCATCAGAACGTCGATGGCCACGAGGCCGCCCTTGAAGGCACCGTCCTTTCGGTGTCCGAGGACGGCGTCGTCGTGGATGTCGGCCGCAAGATGGAGGGAGTCCTGCGGGGCGACCTGACGGCGCTGCCCGACGGCGTGCAACCAGGCGCCACGGTTCGCGTTCACATCACCGGGCGCACCGATGACGGCTACTACTCTCTTTCGACGATCCATGTTGAGCGGGTGAGGGATTTCTCCGGGCTGCAGTCCGCGTTCGAGAGCAAGGCGCCGATCAGCGGCACCATTCTCGAGCAGGTCAAGGGCGGTCTGCGGGTGGAGATTGCCGATGGTATCACGGCGTTCCTGCCCGCCTCGCGCAGCGGCGTCCGGGAGATGAGTGACCTGGCGAAGATCGTCGGACAGCCGATCGAGTGCCGTATCACCAAGCTGGATGTCTCGAATCCAGAACGGCCCGACGTGGTGGTGGACCGGCGCGGGATACTCGATGAGCAGGCGTCCGCCGCCAAGCAGCAGGCCTTTGATCTGCTGCAGCCCGGATCTGTCGTGGAGGGCCGCGTGCGCAGCCTGACGGAGTTCGGCGCGTTCGTTGAGCTGTGTCCGGGCATCGATGGACTGCTGCACGTGACGGAAATGAGCTGGCAGCGGGTGGAGAAGCCCTCGGATCTGCTTACGGTCGGCCAGCCACTGCAGGTGAAGATCCTCAAGATCAATCGCGAAAGCCGCAAGATTTCGCTTGGCTTGAAGCAGTTGACGCCCGACCCCTGGACGCAGGCGTTAGAGCAACTGAAGCAGGGCGCTCGCGTGCGCGGGAAAGTCGTTCGCCTGGCAGAGTTCGGCGCTTTCGTGGAGATCGCCCCGGGCGTGGATGGCTTGATCCACCTCTCTGAAATGTCCTGGACCAAACGGGTACGCAAGCCGGGCGACGTGCTGCAGGTGGATGACGTCGTCGAGGCGGTGGTCCTCGAGATCAAGTCGAATGAGCGGCGCATCAGCCTGGGCCTGAAGCAGGCGTTAGGTAATCCTTGGGACAGCGTGGAAACCCGCTACGCACCCGGCACGGTGGTTGAAGCGTCGGTGACCAGTCTGGCCCAGTTTGGCGCCTTCGTGGACCTCGGGGATGGCGTCGAAGGGATGATCCACGTCGCCGACATAACGCGCGAGAAGCGCATCCAGCATCCCAAAGAACTGCTGACGGACGGCCAGAAGGTGAAAGCCGTCGTCCTGGAAGTGGACCGCGAAAAACGGCGCATCCGCCTCAGCATGAAGCAGCTCGAGCCCACTTCGGTCGATATCTTCCTCAGCGAGCATCAAGCCGGTGAGACCCTGATGGGCCGGGTCGTTGAGGTGCACGGGAATTC
>JBEKHU010000012.1:0-15068 GCA_050012115.1 Bryobacteraceae bacterium
TGGACAGCGGGCGCGAACTCGTGGACGGCAGCGGCGCCTACGGCTTCGGCCAGCACTTCCGCGAGCGTCACAACCAGGCCGACATCGGCGCCTTCGCGAAGGCCTATCTACGGCACATCGAGGACGGCTGGCCGCTGCCCGACATGGCGCGCGCCGGTCTGCCGCCGGCCGTTCACGAAATTACGGCCGCGCGGAATATGAGCCTCGAATTCCGTCCGGGCGGGCCGGCGTCCGTGTCGGCAGTGATGAGGGTGCAGCCGGGCGAGCTGGGGTACGGCGTCGCGCTGAGGGTCACGCTGTATTCGAATCTGCCGTTCGTCGAACTGACGTGGTCGGCGGCCGACAAGCCCATGGACACGTGGCCCGAGGCGGGGTGGCTGGCGCTGCCATTCCAGATCGCCGATCCGTCGTTCCGGCTGGGACGGCTGGGGGGCATCGTGGACCTGGCAAAGGACGTCGTGCGCGGGGCCAACCACGAGATGTACAAGCTGACCAACGGCCTGGCGATTCTCGACCGGGCGGGCGCGGGCGTGGGCCTGTGCGCGCTCGATTCGCCGGTGGTCAGCCTGGAGCACACCGGCGGCTACCGCTACTCGAAGGACTTCGTGCCGACGAAAGCCGTGGTCTTTGTGAACCTCTACAACAATCTCTTCGGCACGAATTTCCAACAGTGGTGCGGCGGCACCTGGTCGTCGCGCATCCGCATCTGGAGCTTCGACAAATATGAGCCGGCCGCGAGCCTGATCACGCCGGCGCGCGAGGCGCGGGTGGGGCTTGAGGCGGGCTCCGCCAGCGGCGCGGCCGGTCCGGCGCCGATCGAGAACAAGGGGCTTTCACTATCGCGCGCGGGCGTCGAAGTGACGGCCTTCGGCCCCAACCCGGACGGCGCGGGCCTGCTGCTGCGGCTGTGGGAGCAGGCGGGCCAGGACGGCGCGTGCACGGTGCAGTTGCCGGCGGGGTTGAAGATGGCGCGCGTGCAGCCGTGCGACCTGCGCGGGCGGCCGGTGAAGGGCGAAGAGCTGGCGCTTCGAGACGGTTCTTTCACAGTAAATCTGAGGCACAACGCGCCGGCGACGTTCCTGCTGAGCTAGCAGCGCGCAGCACTCGCGCCCGGCGCGATGATCCACGTGTCGAGGTGTGAAAAACGCTGCAGAGAAGCTAAAGTGGGAGGATTATGGACTCCTACGAACCGACGGAGCGGACGCAGGTCCGGCGGCTGCCCAAGCGCGCGGTTTATGAGCGCGCGCAGATCAACGCGATTCTTGATGAAGGCCTGGTGTGCCACGTCGGGTTCGTGGCCGATGGGCAGCCGTACGTCCTCCCCACGGGGTATGTGAGATCGGGCGACCAGATTTACGTCCACGGCTCGGCTGCGAGCCGTATGGTGCGCACGCTCGGGTCGGGGCTGGACGTGTGCGTCACGGTGACGCTGCTGGATGGACTGGTGCTGGCGCGGTCGGCATTCCATCATTCGGTGAACTATCGCTCGGTGGTCATCCTCGGGAAGGCGCGCCTGGTAACGGACCCGGCCGAGCGGGTGGAAGCGCTGCGCGCGTTCACCAATCATGTCGCGCAAGGGCGGTGGGAAGAAGTGCGGCCGCCGAACGAGCAGGAGCTGAAGGCGACCAGCGTGCTGGCATTGGCGCTGGACGAGGTCTCCGCGAAGGTGCGCCAGGGGCCGCCGCTGGACGACGAGGAGGACTACGCGCTGCCGGTCTGGGCGGGCTGCGTGCCGGTGCGACTGCGCCTCGGCCAACCGGTCGCGGATGAGCGAATCCGGCCGTACGCGCCGGAGCTCGACCCGCGCAGATTCGCCTGCTTCCGGAAAGACGCGAGTTGAAGTCCGAACAGGAGCGGGGCGAAGCGTTTTGACCCGAGATTTCTCACAAGGAGGAAGCGGGCTAGAACCTTCCCCGGCTCCCTGCCAGTGGCGGCTCCACCGCGATCGCGATATCTTCGTGAGGTGAATGCGCGCCGCAAGGTCGTCGTGCTGGTAGGTCTGCCAGGGTCGGGGAAATCCACCTGGGCGGCGCAACAGCGCGCGGGCGTCCTCTCCTCCGACGCGGTGCGTGCGCTGCTCACCGGCACGGAGCAGAATCAGGACGTCAATCCCCTGGTCTTCCAGACTCTGCGTTCTCTGTTGCGGATGCGGGCGCGCGCCGGCGCCGAAGTGACCATTATCGACGCCACTTCGCTGACCGCCAGGGAGCGCCGTTCCTGGATCCGCCTGGCTGAGTCGCTCGACTGTTCCGCCGAGGCCGTCTTCTTCGATACGCCCTTGGAGACATGCACGGCGCGCAATGCGGCCCGCTCGCGCGTGGTCCCGGATGAAATCATGCAACGCTTCGCCGCCCGCCTGACCCCTCCTTCCCTGAAAGAGGGCTTCTCGAAGGTCACCGTGATCAGGCCATGACCATGGACTGCCGCCGGCACGGAGGCGATGCATCGCGTACTGCCTTCACGTGCGCCGGGCGAGTTCCCATTGCGGCGTCTGAGAGGTGAAAATAGGATCTTATGGTCGCAGCCATCATTCTCCTCATCGTCGCCGTGGCGGTGGCATTGATGGCCTGGGCCGTCCGCGGCCGCAGCGCGCCGCTCCTTGGATCGTTCGCCTGGCGAGGTCCCAAAACACGGCGCGCCGTCGCCCTCACCTTTGATGACGGACCGAGCGAGTCGACGCCGCGCGTGCTCGAGCTGCTGGAGCGCCACGGCGCGAAAGCGACGTTCTTCATGTGCGGCCATCACGTCCGGCGCCTGCCGCATGTCGCGCGCCAGGTCGCGCGCGAAGGGCACGAGATCGCCAACCACACCGACACGCACGAGGCTCTCTACCTCCGGCCGCCGGGCTTCATCCTGGAGCAGATCGCCCGGGCGCAGACCTCCATCGAGGAGGTGACCGGCCTCGCACCGCATCTGTTCCGCGCCCCCCTCGGCGTCCGTTGGTTCGGGATGCGGGACGCTTTGAAAATACTGGGCCTGACCGGTGTGATGTGGACGGAGATCGCGCGCGACTGGACGCTCGACGGGGCCGCCGTGGCGCGTAGACTGGATTCTCGCGCCGTCCCCGGCGCCATCCTCTGTTTCCACGACGGCCGCGAATTGAGGCACAATCCGGATATTGGCTCGACGCTCGAGGCGCTGGAGCTGCTGCTGCCTCGCTGGGCCGGCGCGGGCTATGAATTCCTCACCGTATCGGAGCTATTGTGGCAATCGACGACAACCTCACACAGCGCGTAATCACTGCTATCGAGCACACGATGAAGATGGAAGCCGGGCGCGTCAAGCCCGAGAGCACGTTCGACGAGCTGGCCATCGATTCGCTCGATGGCATCAACATCGCCTTCGCGCTGGAAAGCGAGTTTGACGTCAACATTCCTGACGACTCGTTGCCCAAAATGCGCAGCGTCGCCGACATTGTGGCTGGCATCGGCGGCTTGGTCGCGGCCAAAACGGACCAGAAGCCGGAAGGAAAAGCCGGGGAGACTCCGGCTTGAAACGCCGCGTCGCCGTCACAGGCGCGGGCGTGATCTGCGCCGCCGGTTTGACGGCGGAGCAGACCTGGGCCGCCCTGCGCGAGGGCCGCACCGCGATTGGGCTTCTCGACGATGCCTGGGCCCGCGAGGGCAAGTGCCACGTCGCCGCTGCCGCCCGCGCCTTCGATCCCGCGCAGTACTTCGAACCCAGGGAAATGGCGATGCTGGATCGCTTCGCCCAATTCGCGCTGGCTGCCTGCGCCGAGGCCGTGCGCGGCAGCGGGCTCCGCTTCGATGCCGGGCTCGGCGCGCGAACCTCTGTCGTCATGGGCACCTCGGGCGGCGGACAGGCTTCCATCGACGAAGGCTTCGTCGAGCTGTATCGCAAAGGCAATCCGCGCGTGCACCCGCTGACCATTCCCAAGACCATGTCCAACGCGGGCACGAGCCACATCACCATGAAATACGGGCTCACCGGCCCGTCCTGGGCGGTTTCCACCGCCTGCGCTTCGTCCACCCACGCCATCGGGCAGGCCTTCTGGATGGTGCGCGACGGACTCGCCGACGCGGCCGTTGCCGGTGGCAGCGAAGCGCCGCTGAATCCCGGTTTCTGGCGCGCCTGGGAAGCCATGCGCGTCATGGCGCCCGACACCTGCCGGCCCTTTTCCCGCGACCGCAAAGGCATGATCCTGGGCGAAGGCGGCGCAGTGCTCATCCTCGAACCGCTCGAACGCGCCATCGCGCGCGGCGCCACCGTGTTGGCTGAAATCTGCGGCTTCGGCATGTCGGCCGACGCCTACCACCTCACCCAACCTTCGCCCGAGGGCGCGGCCGCCGCCATACGCATGGCGCTCGAGGATGCGGGCCTTCACCCCGAGCAGATCGGATACGTCAACGCCCACGGCACCGGCACGCAGGCCAACGACGTCGGCGAGGCGCGCGCGCTCGCCCTCGCATTGGGCGAGCACGGCCGCACCGTCCCGGTCAGTTCTACCAAGGCCGTTCATGGGCATGCTCTCGGCGCGGCCGGCGCGCTGGAGGCCTTCGCTGCGATCATGGCGCTCCTCCGGCACGAGATCCCGCCGACGGCCAACTTCACCGAACTCGACCCGGCCTGCGATTTAAACGTGATCAGCACGCCCACCGCGGCGCCGGATCTCCGCGCCGCCATCTCCAACTCGTTCGCCTTCGGTGGATTGAACGCCGTGCTGGCCTTCAGAGACCCAGCCGCTCTTTGAGCTCCTTCAGCCGCTCGCGCGATACCGTGATCTCGGTCTTCTTCGGGTCCTTCAACCGCAGCATCATCCGCCCGCCGAACCAGTTGTACAGCTCGTCCACGTAGTCCAGGTTGACGATCGTCGAGCGGTGCACGCGCACGAATCGCGCCGGATCCAGCTTCTGTTCCAGCTCGGCGATGGTCCGGTCGATGACCCACCTCTTCTCGGCTGTGGCGGCGAAAGTGAGCTTATCCTCGGCGAAGAAGTGCGTGATCCGCGCCAGCTCCAGAAAGTGCACCCGCTCGCCCGAGCGCGACGGAATCCGGTCCAATCGCCCCGCGCCTTGTTGCGCCTGCAGCGCGGTGGTGATCTGCTGCAGCAGCGTCCGCATCTCCGGACGCGGTTCGGCGCCTCCCGCCACGCGCTCCAGCTTCCCCAACGCGCGATCCAGGCGCTCGCGCTCAATCGGCTTCAACAAATAGTCCACCGAGTGGTGCTCGAATGCCCGCAAAGCGTACTGGTCGTAAGCCGTCGTGAAGATCACCAGCGGCTGCTGTTCGAGCCGCCCCAGCAGGTCGAAACCCGTCAGCCCGGGCATCTGGATGTCCAGGAACAGCACGTCCGGCGCCAGCAGCTCGATCTCCAGCGCGGCGCGCTCCGGATCGGACGCCGTGCCCAGGATCTCCAGCCGCCCGTCCTCGCGCAGCAGGTGCTCCAGGCGCCGCAGCGCCAGCGGTTCGTCGTCCACCAGAAACGCGCGAAGTTTCATACCGTGGCCGTCATCGGCAGGCGGAACCACACGCACGCGCCTGTCGGCGGCGCTGCGATCTCGATCGACGCCTCCGCTCCGTACAGCGCCTCCAGGCGTTGCTCCAGCATATCCAGGCCGTGGCCTGCCCTCAGCGCGTCGCCCGAAAAACCGGGGCCGTCGTCGCTAACTTCCGCCACCAGCGAATCGTCCTCGCGCGCCACCCGGACGCGGATCGCGCCCCCGTCGCGCCGCGGCGCGATGGCGTGCTTCATGCAGTTCTCCACCAGCGTCTGCAGCGCGTACGCCGGAATTTCGACCGGACCGAGTTCCGCCGGCGAATCGATCGTGAAGCGCAAGCGGTCGCCGAAGCGCGCGTGCTCGATCTCCAGGTAGTCCGTAACCAGCCTCAGCTCCTCGCTCAGCCGCACCACTGGTGCCTGCTGTGAATCCAGCGCGAATCTCAGTAGCCTCGCCAGCCGCTCCAGCATCTCCTCGGCCCGCGGCGCGTCTTCCCTGAGCAGCGCCAGGATCGAGTTGATCGTGTTGAACAGGAAGTGCGGCTGCAGCCGCGATTGCAGTGATTCGAACCGCGCCTCCGCCGCCAGCTTCAGCGCGCGTTCGCGCTCCAGCTGGTGCGTTCGCAGTTGCAGCGTCGTAGCCTGCACTCGTGCCTTCAGCGTCTCGATCGTGTGCGCCGCCGCGCCCATCATCAGCGTGATCAGCACGCCGATCTTCGCGCCCGAGGAGAAGAACTCCCAATAGGTGTCCCCGCCGCCCAGCCCCAGTGCGAACACGGCGCTGGCCGCCAGCGCGGATCCCGCCAGTCCCACGGCGATGAGCACTGCGACGTAGGGGATCCACTTTTTCCAACCGCTGATCCTGGATAGACGGATCGCCATCGGCGGCAGGACCAGGACCGCCAGGTCGCCCGTGCAGTGCGTGTAGAGCTGGAAGATGATCAGCCGCACCAGGAAGTGCCTAAGCGTCCCCAGCGGCTCGAACATCGAGAACAACGCCAGCAGGCCCAGCGCCAACCCTGTGTTGACCAGCAGCGACAGGCCCAGCCGGCGATGGAGCGGCTTCTCCCAACGCGAGCCTTCGCCGCGGCAAGTGTCGATGAACGGCATGGCTTTCACTTCGCGGCCTGGTGGCAACCCACGCAGGTCCGCTGTTCCACAGGATATGCCGGATCGCTCAGCCACGCCCCGGCGCGCTTTGCGTACTCAGTGCCCGGCAGCTCCTTTACAATGCGTTCCAGCTCGGCCCGCGACTTCTCCTTCTCGCCCAGGCGGTCGTATCCGTCGGCCAGGCCGGCCAGCAGTTCGCCCCGCGAATGCTCCGGGAGTTTGCCGAACTGGTCTTTGTGCAATTCGATGACGTGCGTGAAATCGGCGACCGCTTTGCGTAGCAGATCCGGCTGCCACTCCGGCGGCGTCGAGCGCGACGCCACCAGCAAAGTCGTGCCGCGCCGCACCCGCACCGCGATGCTGTCGGGCTCCAGTTCCACAGCTTTGTCCATCAGCGCGTTGCCCTTCTCCCACAGTTCCATGCCCTTCTGCATGTCTCCGCCGCCGAGGAACGCGTTGCCGGACAGCTTGAGCGTTGCCGCGCCCAGCCACACCATCGCCTCGGCATGCTTCGGTTGCGTTTCCACGATCTTCGTTGCCGCGGCGTACGCCCGTTCCAGCGCGGCCTGGTCGCCCTGGAAGCCGGCCGTGAAATCGTCCTTGATTTGCTGGTCGAGCCGGAGCTGTGAATCCGCGGCGCGGATCTCGCGCGGCTGGGAGCAGAAACCAAGCATCAGGCCAAGGACAGCGCAAACGGAGAAAAGTGCTCGTCTCATGCTCCCAGTCTCCGCCCAGCTCTTTCCGGGCGGTCCGGGAATCCGACCAATCGGCGGAGTTGTGGATGAACCGGCGCCTGGCCGGGACGAACGGTTGCCTGCGTCCAGCCCGGCTCTTCACAGCGCCCGGCGTCACCCGTGTGCCGCCGCGCTGCCGGCCACCCTAGTGAGCCGCGAGAAACTGCTTGACGGCGATCACCTCGATCGCCTCATACACGGCTGACACCGCCAACACCGCGAGAATCAAGGAGTAAAGGCCGAGATTCACTTTGACCCCGGCGATGTATCCCTGTTTGCGCGTCGCGAAACCGGCCGAATGCGGCGCCACGAACCATTTACCCACCAGGTAGGCGCCCAGCATTGCCAGAACGTAGGCCTGGCCCTCCAGGATCAGCGTCAGGGAATGGGGCAGCATCACGATCTGCATCTTGTGACCAATTGGCGCCAGCGCCAGTCCCCACATGCCGGCTCGGTAGAGGCCGCAAACCACCCCGCAGAAGGGGATCAGCAGCGATGGCAGTGTGATCGCGGCAAACGCGCCAATCAGGCCGTTGACCGCGAGGGTCAGCACGCTTGCTGCAACCGTATTGCCGCCTGCGTATGCATCGCGGACTGGTGCCAACGCTCCCTTGCTGAGCCCGCTGCGGATCAGCGCCAGGAGCCTTTCTTGAATGCTCGGGTAGGCCATCGAAACGGCCATTCCGCAGAGGACCAGTCCATAGAACGCGATATTGAGTCCGATGTACGCCCGCCGGTTGCTCGATAGAGTTTCAATTGCTCGCCTGAAGACCTTCATAATGGCTTTCATTACACAGAAACGCGCTTCGGCCGGCGTTAGTTCTGTCGATGTGGCTCTTGAACTCTGAGACGCGAAACGCTCCCCCAAGCCCGGTCGTGCCGTGCGCGATTGCCCCTTCGCGCCACCGCCAGAACACCGCAAGAACAGCGTGATTTCACCGCGCACGACGAGACACGGTGAATTCTCACTAAGTCCTTTAGAAAACCATAGTTACACGGTGAAGCACGGTGAACGCGCAAAAATGCGTGTGTTAATGTTTCTAACCCCTTTATTTGCCACACATCCACCGTGACGCACGGTGGCGCATGTTAATGTGCGTCGAAATGCGCGTCAAATTTCAATAACTGCTTTGTTTGCCACAGATCCACCGTGACGCACCGTGACAATCGCATAAGTCATTTAAAATGAATTAGTTGCGCGCGTGGTGTGCGCGCAGTTGCGGCCGAATTCCGCTAAGTCCTTTAGAAAACCGTGATTACGCGGAAACGCAAAAAACCGCTGTTTTTACGGTAAAAACACGGTGTTTTCACGGTGAAATCGCGATCCGCGCACGGTGGAATCACGGCAAATCCACGCTACGGCGCACGGCAAACCGCCGCCGCCGTCGAGGCCGCCGGCTTCCCTCTCCACCTCTTACTCACTTCTCCAGACAAGCCGGCACTTCAATCTCCCCGCCCTGGCCGAAACCGAAGTAATCCATCCGCATCGTGCCCGGCATCCTCTTGTCGTTCATCTCGATCCGCATCGGCAACCCCGACTCTTTGCCGATCAGCATCCGCATCGGCCCCATGAAGTGCCCGTTCTCATGCACGTAGAACTCGTATGTGGTCGCATCCACGCCGTCGATCTTGGTATTCCCCATCGCCTTCACATCCGTCAACGGGGGCGGCGCGCTCCGATCCACCGGCGCCGCTTGCCGCGCCGAGGTGTCGTCGCACTTCCATTCGAACATCTCGTGCGACTTCTTCAACAGTTTCGGCGCCATCGTATCCGCCACCGCCGTCATGCCGACTACCAGCCCCGCGCCGATCAAGCCCATCGGCCCCTGCGCCAGCGACCTCGTCACTGCCCCCGCCGCCTGCCTGTTCAATTCCACCATCTCCTTGGCAAACTGCGCGTCGCTATACGCCAGGAGCCGTGGAACCGCCGGCGACGAAAGCTTGTGCGCCGATCTCCCGTTTCTCGACACCGCCAGGATGGTCCAATCGTCCACCTGCCCCGGCAGATCCGTCGCCGGCGCCCTGTAATGCATCGTGACTAACTTGGTATCGCCCGCCACCGTCGTCTCCGCCGGCGTCATCCCGAATTGCGCCATCATCTGCGCCATCTGCGGATCCATATCCGGCATGCTCATCCGCTGGTGATAAACGCGCTGCTGTTCCAGCTTCTGAAACGACGTAATCACCGGATGATCCATCGGAATCGGAACTCCCGGCGGATTCGCTCCCGAATCGTCGTTCTTACCATGCCGATGCTTCGAATTGCTCCCGCTCCCCGGCATTTTCGGCATCTTCGGCAGGAACTGCGCCCAGGTGGCCGTTCCTTCGCCCAGACAAAACACGCCGACAAGGACGGCCCCCGCCGCCCGCATACGTCGAGTGGAAACCATCATGGACTCCTCTTCTGCAGTGGGAATCATTGTAGGTGATTCGTCGCCGGCGAATCAATATACAAAACTAAATATAGAAATTTAAATGGTAAATGGGAAGTCGGAAAGCTGGGAAAGGGGACTCTTTTGTAAATGCCCGCAAGCCACTGACTCCACAGGCCGCCGAACGTGGCATTTTCATGCTCCCGCGCGAAGCGTCAGCTTCATCTCTCACCGCTGCCCCTGGTTTCCGGGTTTCCTGCTAGACTGTCGAGAATGCTCGGAGGCACGATGCGGTCCCATGGGAGGCGTGGCGCGGCCATGGCATGGCTCGCGGCGGCCGTGATGGTGGTGCAGGCGTGGGGCGAGCCGCCGTTTCGCTACCAGGAGGCGATGGTCCCGATGCGCGACGGCGTGCGCCTCCAGACCATCATCTTCACTCCGGTGGACCAGCACGGCCCGCTGCCGATCCTGCTGCAGCGCACCCCGTACGGAGTGGCGGACAAGGCTCCCGAAACCATGCCCTCGAACCTGAAGGAACTAGCCGCCGACGGCTACATCTTCGTCCATCAGAACCTGCGCGGCCGCTTCAAATCGGAAGGTGTCTTCAACCTGTCCTCGCAGGTTGATCTGGCGGACCCCAAGGCCGTCAACGAAACCACCGACGCCTACGACACCATTGAGTGGCTGGTAAAAAACGTGCCCGCCAACAACGGCCGCGTGGGCATCTACGGCGTCTCCTACCTCGGCTTGACCGCCGGACTCACCTTGCTCCACCCCCACCCGGCGCTGAAGGCGGTGAGCGAACAGGCCTCGCCGGTGGATCAATGGATGAACGACGACGACCACCGTTACGGCGCCCTCCGGCTCAGCTACAACTTCGAGTACGACGTCATGGAGCAGGCCGACAAGACGAAGAACACGCACTTCGCTTTTACCGCTTACGACACCTACCAGTGGTATCTCGAACTCGGTCCGCTGGCCAATCTGAACGCGCGCTACCTGCACGGATCGATCCCCTATTGGAACTCGAACGTCGAGCATCCCGACTACGACGCCTTCTGGAGACGCGAGGCGTGGGTCGGGCAACTGCATGCGTCGACGGTCCCGAACCTGAACGTCGCCGGCTTCTGGGACCAGGAGGACCCGTGGGGCCCTTGGCAGATCTTCCGGCACGCCGCGGAGCACGATCCTGACCACACCAACCTGATGGTGGCCGGCCCGTGGCTTCATGGGCAGTGGCAGCACGAAACCGCGGAGCGCATCGGCCTGATCGATTACGGCGGCCACGACACGGCGCGCGAGTTCCGCGCGAACATCGAAGCGCCCTTCTTCCGCTACTACCTGCACGGCCGCGGCGAGAAGCCCGCGTGGCAAGCCCAGACGTTCCAGAGCGGCTCCAACACGTGGCACACTTACGCCGCGTGGCCGCCGGCGGATGCCAGACCGGCCAAGCTGTACCTGCACACGGACGCGACGTTATCCTTCACTCCGCCCAAGCCGCACGACGGCGCGAAGCCATACCGGCAGTTCATTTCCGACCCCGCCAACCCGGTGCCTTACCGCAAGCGGCCCATCTCGCCGACCTATCCCGGCGGCGACTGGCCGGCGTGGGAAGTGGACGACCAGCGTTTCGTCGACCACCGTCCCGACGTGCTCACCTACACCAGCACGCCGCTGGAGCACGATCTGGTGGTGACGGGCCCGGTCTCGGCGACTCTCTATGCCGCCACGTCCGGCACCGACAGCGACTTCGTCGTGAAACTCATCGACGTCTACCCTGAGAATGCCCGTGAGAACGCGTGGGGAGAGGCAGACGGGCCGCGGCTCGGGCAGTATGCGCAATCCTTGAACGGCTATCAGTTGCCGGTCGCCATGGAAGTCCGCCGCGGCCGGTACCTGAAGAGTTTCGAGAAGCCGGCGCCGTTGCGGCCCAACGTGCCCGTGGCATGGGAATTCCCGCTGCGGGACCGCGATCACGTGTTCCTGAAGGGGCACCGGATCATGCTCCAGGTGCAATCGACCTGGTTCCCGGTGATCGACCGGAATCCGCAGAAGTTCGTGCCAAGCATCTACAACGCGGCGGCGGTTGACTTCATGACAGCGACGCAGCGGGTCTACTCTTCGCCCCAACTGCCTTCGCACATCGTCCTGCCGGTCATGGCCGCGACCGGGCAGTGATTGGCGCTCCGGTGCTCCGCGATCCCTATCGAACCCGGGAACCCGGGACAGTCTTCAAACTCCTTTCTCAGATGCCCTCTGCGTCGGCGATTCACCCCCCACGTGACTGGTCAGCGGCGCGGCGCAGAACTCCGGCCACCGGCTCTGGAGAAGTTTTCCATCCGAGTGCGCGCCCCAGGTCGCCGCTGGGCTGCCGCGGCAGCGCGAACATGCGCATTTTGCAGCGGCGGATCGAGTGCGCGCCGCGGGGCCCAGTGGCCCAATTTGGGCCACTTTGGCCCGTATCTTATTGATGCTTCGTTCAA
Organism: Bryobacteraceae bacterium; assembly: GCA_050012115.1. Taxonomy (GTDB): domain Bacteria; phylum Acidobacteriota; class Terriglobia; order Bryobacterales; family Bryobacteraceae; genus CAIVVT01. Next base: position 12,158 of record JBEKHU010000012.1, read on the forward strand.
AAACGGCCCAACTTGGGCCATCTTGCCTTGGGAAGCGAGCGCCGCCCGCGCCGGCTACAAGCGTTCACGAGCCAACTGGTAAAATAGGCCCGCGATGCCCAGATACGCCGCGATCGACATCGGCAGCAACTCGGTGCGCATGCTGGCCGCGGAGTTGGAAGCGAACGCTCCGCTGCGCGTGCTGGCCGAAGATCGCCAGGTGACGCGCCTGGGCGAGAACGTCTTCCGCGCCGGGCAGATGGACGAGCCGTCCATGGCCCTGACCCTGCAGACGCTGGAGCGCATGGTCGGCCTCTACAAACCGCACAACGTGCTGGCCGCGCGTGTCGTGGCCACCTCGGCCGTGCGCGACGCCCGCAACCAGGCCGTCTTCCTGGAACGCGCCGGCGCCATCGCGGGGCAACCGGTCGAACTGATCTCGGGCCAGGAAGAGGCCCGCCTGATCCACCTCGGCGTGGAGTCGCGTTGGCCGCATCCGCGTGAACGGTTGCTGATCGTCGACATCGGCGGCGGCAGCGCCGAGGTGATCGAGGCCGAGCACGGCCGCCTGAAACGGGCCTTCTCGCGCCCGCTCGGCGCGGTGCGGCTGCAGTCCGTCTTCCTCGAGAACGATCCGCCCTCGCGCGACGATCTGCTGCGGCTCGAAGAGTACATCGAACAGAAGCTCTCCGTCGCCGTGCAGAGAATCGGGGCGATCCATTTCGACCGCGCCATCGGCACCGCGGCTTCGGCCTCGGCCGTGGTCTGCGCCGCCAACTCGATTCCGCGCACGCGCCGCGAACTGGCCGACCGCCGCAAGGTGACCGTGACCCAGTTGCGGCGGCTGTACCGCGATCTGTCGCGGATGAACATCGCCGCGCGGCGTAAGGTGGTCGGACTCGGCTACCGCCGCGCGGAGATCATCCTGCCCGGCGTGGCCGTGCTGCTCCGGACACTCGAGGCGTTCGGGCTCAACTCCCTCAGCTACTGCGCGGCGGGCGTTCGGGAAGGCATTGTCCGCGACCTGGCCGACCGCGGCGTGGGGCGCGAACAGGCGCGCCTCAACCGCGAGCAGCGCGAGATGCTGGAGCAGTTCGCGCGGCGCTTCGGCGTCGATTTGCGGCACGCCCGCAAGGTGGCGCATTTCGCGCTCGAGTTGTTCCACGCCCTGGAGCGGCTCCACCAGATGCCCTTCGGCGAAGGGCGGCTGATCGAAGCCGCCGCCTACCTGCGCGACGTAGGCCACGCCATCAGCTACGCGGGCCATCACAAGCACTCGCAGTATGTCGTGGCCAATGCCGACCTCGGCGGCTTCACCGCCACCGAGCGCCTGCGGGTCGCCATGCTGTGCCGCTACCACCGCAAGTCGATGCCCGCCGCGCGGCACGCCGATTTCATGGCTCTCGCTCCGCCCGACCGCCGGGCCGTCACGCTGCTCGCTCCGCTGCTGCGGATCGCCGACGCCCTCGACCGCAGCCGCGAACAGAGGGTCGAACGGATCGAATGTACATCGGGCGCCGGCGGAGTCACACTGAGGTTGAAGGCCAGCCAGGATATCGGGCTGGAAAAGTGGGCGGTCGAGGGAGCCGCGGCCGTGTTCAGAGAGGTCTATGGCACGGCCCTGACGGTGGAAAGCGTCACCGCGTGAGCACGAGGTTCGAAAGCTGGTCGATGCCGCCGGCCCGGTTGGCCGAAGTCTCGCTGGCCGCCCGGCTCGCCAAGCTGGCCGAGCAGGCCGGGCGCTGTTATGCCACGCCGGACCCGGATGCCGTGCACGATCTGCGCGTGGCCATCCGCCGCTTCTCGCAGGCCCTGCGCATCTTCAAGACGCTGCTGGACGCGAAAGCCGTCAAGCGGATGCGGCGCGCTCTGAAGCGCGTGCTGGACGCGGCGGCGGCCGTGCGCGACCTGGACGTCGGCATGGAGCGTTTGATCGCGGAAGGCTTGCCCGAGGAGCACGCGATCCTCGAGGAGATGCGCGCCGAACGGCGGCGCGGGGAGCTGGCGTTGCGCGGCCGGTTGCTGCTGCTCGAGTCGGAAGAACCGGAGCGAACCTGGCGGCCGTCCATTCAGCCGCGGCCAGGCAAAGGCGCGGGAGCGCGGGCATCGTGAAGAAGAGCCGCACGCTGGTCTGGAACCCCGCGGTCAGCGCCGGGGAGAATGCCCGCCGCGCGCTGCCGCGCCTGGCGCGGGAGTTCTTCGCGCTGGGCCGCGTCGCCGCCGCGCCCAGCGCGTCGCCGGCGCAGTTGCACGCGTTCCGCCTGGCGGCCAAGCGCTTCCGTTACTCGCTCGAACTCTGCCTCCCGCTGTACGGGCCACACCTGGCGGAGTGCGTGGAACAGGTGCGCAGGATTCAGAGCCTGCTCGGCGACCGCCAGGACTGCGTGGTGCTGGACGAGCGGTTGAGGAGGAAGGGCGCCCCGACGGCGGCGCTGGACGACACATTGCAGAAGCTGAGCGCCGAGGGCGGCGCGCTCGAGGAGAAGTTCCGGCGCTACTGGCAAGGGACCTTCGATGCACCCGGCGTGGAAGCGGCCTGGGGGCGTTACCTGTCGCGCCGTCCGCCCGCCCCACGCCGCGCGCTCCAGGGCATTCCGCTCCTGCCTGCGTAGAACACACGCTCGCCTGCCCCTGTTCGGCACGGCGCGTGCTGTAGAATAGCGCCGCATGAGCTGGCTTCAGAACTACACGCCCGCGGGCGGGAGTCTCGCGATGTCGGCGGCCGTCGCGGCGCTGCCGCTGGCGGTGTTGCTGGTCCTGCTGGGCGTCTACCGGAAGCCCGGCTGGGTGGCCGCGCTGGCCGCGCTGGCGACGGCCTTTGCCGTGATCACCGGAGTGTACGGCATGCCTATTGGCCTGGCGCTCAGCGCCAGCCTGTACGGCGCGGCGTATGGGATCTTCCCGATCTGCTGGATCATGTTCTGGGCGATCC
>JBEKHU010000013.1:0-14932 GCA_050012115.1 Bryobacteraceae bacterium
CCGGCCATCGAGGCGTCCCCCGACTCCCCGCCAATTTCAAAACCGGCCAATGGGGTGTCCCCCGACTCTGGGCCGGTTCCCGTGCCCGGCCGGAGCCCCACCGCCAGCGCCTGCGAGCCCTACCTCGACTTCATCGAGCTCTCGCTCAGCAAGGGCCGCAACGCCAAGGCCATTTACCAGGACCTGGTCGACGACCACGGCTTCACCGGCCGATACCAGAGCGTCAAACGCTTTGTCCGCCAGCTGTGTGGCCGCCCCGGTCCCCAGGCCTGCGCCGTCATCGTCACTCCACCCGGCGAGGAGGCGCAGGTCGACTACGGCAGCGGGCCGATGGTCCGCGATCCGCACAGTGGCCGCTACCGCCGCACGCGGATGTTTGTACTCAGCCTGGGCTGGAGCCGCAAGGCCGTACGGCTGCTCACCTTCCACTCCAGCACGCGCATCTGGGCCGAGCTTCACGAGCAAGCCTTCCGCCGCCTGGGCGGCGTCACCCACACGGTGGTCCTCGACAATCTCGGCGAGGGCGTGCTGAAGCCCGACATCTACGACCCTGCGCTCAACCCGCTGTACCGCGACCTGCTGGCCCATTATGGCGCGGTGGCCTTGCCATGCCGGGTGCGGGATCCAGATCGCAAGGGTAAGGTCGAGCGTAGCGTCGGCCACGCCAAGAATACTCCGCTCAAAGGCCTGCGTTTCGAAAGCCTCGCAGAAGCCCAAGCCTATCTCGACCGCTGGGAAGAGCACTGGGCCGACACGCGCATTCACGGCACCACCAAGCGCCAGGTGGCGGCCATGTTTGCCGAGGAGAAGCCGGCCCTGATCGAGCTGCCCATCGAGCCTTTCCGCTTCTATCAATTCGGCGAGCGCGCCGTACACCTGGACGGCTGCGTCGAGGTCGAAGCCGCCTACTACGGCGCCCCGCCGGGCTGGATCGGCCGCCGCGTCAAAGTGCAGTGGGATCAGCACTGCGTGCGGCTGCTCGATCCCCGCACCGGCCAGTTGCTACGCGAACACCTGCGCCAACAGCGCGGCCACCATCGCATCCAGGATCAGGACCGACCCGCCCATGCGCCGCGCTCCACCCAGCAACTGCTGGCCCGCTGTGAGAAGGCCGGCAGCCACATCGGCGCGCTCTGCCAGCTCATGTACCGCGAGCAGGGTGTGGTCGCGATTCGCCGCATTCAAGGCATCCTCAGCCTGGCCCGCAAGCACGGCGCGGCGCTCACCGGCGACGGCTGTGCCGCCGCCCTGGAGATCGGCGTCCGTGAGAACCCCTATCGCTTCGTCCGCCGCTGGCTGGAACGCCGCCCCCAACTCACACTGCGGCAGGTCGACCCCATCATCCGCCAGCTCACGCTCTACCGCGACCTGATCGACAACAAGACCCAGGAGAACCCCACATGAACCTCATCGAACTCGACCGCTCCCTGCGCCAGCTCCGCCTCGGCGGCATGGCCGATGTCCTCGAAACCCGCTTGCACCAAGCCCAGGCCGAGCCCCTGGCGCCGATTGACTTCCTCTCGTCACTGGTTTCGGACGAGCTCATGCGCCGCTCCGGCCGTCTGCTCGAGCGCCGCCGCAAACAGGCCGGCTTCCGCGACGCTCACAAGACGCTCGACAATTTCGATTTCGCCTTCAACCCCAAGATGAATCGCAACGTCGTCTTCGACCTCGCCACCGGGGCCTTCATCGAGCGGCGTGAAGATGCGCTGTTTCTCGGCCCCGGTGGCACGGGCAAAAGCCACTTGGCACAGGCCATCGGCCAGACCGCCATCCAGCAGGGCTACAAAGTGCTCTACCGCGAAACTCACATCTTGCTCGAAGAACTCGCTGACGCTACGCTCGACGGTACCCGCAAGCAATACATGGAATCGGTCTCCACCGTCGCCCTGCTTATCATCGATGACTTCGGCATGCGCAAGCTCCCCCAGACCGCCGCCGAGGATCTGCTCGAAATCATCATGCGCCGCTACGAACGCGCCAGTACCCTGCTCACTTCCAATCGCCCCGTCGAGGACTGGGGCAAGCTCCTCGCCGACGTGGCCGCCGTCAGCGCCATGCTCGACCGCCTGCTCCACCACGGCCACGTGCTCAAATGCGGTCCTCGCAGCTGGCGCACCAAGATCGCCACAGCCGACTGAGGAAACAGAGCCACAAGGAAGGAGGCTTCTCTGCATGCGAGGGCGCTGCCCTCGCGCTCCCGGGATTTAACGCCTTCGCGCCAGAATGGCTGCGGAGCGGGGGCGGCTCGCACCACCCCCGCCATTCCGGCCCCTGGACGGCGCTCCGGTCGCATCCCTGCGGAGCCGTATCCTCCGCCCAGGTGCTGCCAGTATAGGCCAGCTTCAACAGCAAACACGAAATTGAATTGCCGAAGACGGCTCCGGCGCGGTATAACAACCTTGTCCTGCCTCACGCTCATTGGCCGCTTTTGAGGCGTCCCTCATTGGCCGGTTTTCAAGTGTCCCCCGAGGAAGAATCCGACAACCCCGACATTTCAACTGTGAGGGACTTCTTTCCGAGCGACACAACCGCGCGCCAGCGGCCATCCTGCAATTTGTAGATCGAACCCTCAGAGTTACCGCGTTTTCTTCGACCCATTGCCTTTCTTCCTTTCCCGGTATCGAGCTTTCTTCTCACGTTCCAGACACGAGCTGTGCACCCGCTTGTCCTTCCGGTGCTGGGTGACATCCATCCACCGGCCGCAGATATCGCAGACGATCTGCCGGCGGGCGCCGGATGCGAACTCCAGGAATTCGAGCCACAACGCAGCGAGCAGGGACGTGGGCGTATTGTGGACGCGCACATTCCCCCAGTTATCGAGTAGCAGCGTCGGGCTCGCCATCCCGATCATTTCCTGGTTCACCCGCTTGACGATGAAGCGTTTCGCCATCAGAACGACCTGTTCCAGCTTCAACTGAGCCCGGGCCGGCCCGTCCCTGCCCTGCGGCGGCCGCCCGGCCTTCGGCACCACTACGGGCGTGCCCTGCGGAGTCCACGTGATGAGCTTTTGCAACCCCGTTTCATTCGCGGAGGAAACCAGGTCCCAGACCTCGTACAGTTCCCCCACGCGGGCGGCCTCGCTGAGCCAATCGTTCACGTCTTCGCCGTTCGCGTCGAGTTCCTTGCGATGGCCGCGATAGCGCGGCACGTCTTCAAGCCCAAGCAGCCCGAACTGGCTTGCAAAGGCCAGCGCGCCATCCGGATCATGAAGTCCCGCGAACTCGCGCGACAGGGCGCCGTCGCTTTCGAGCGGGTAGTACACCTCGGCTGTCGCGTCCTTCGCCGGCTGGATGAAGGGCAGCCGGAGGTCCGGATGGCTTAGCAATAGTCCGGCGGCGACGATGGGCGGTTTCCACACGAGGGAGCACCCGCCCTTGTACCTCAGCCACGGGAAGCGCCAATAGCCGGCTGCGTCGTCCTTTGCGACCAAAACCCGCATGTCCACCCCATTGTCCACCCGATGCAGTATTGCAAGCAAGTGGACAATTAACCATACTCCTAGACAGGGAACGTCCAGAGCAACCGAAAGGAGCAAGCTAACGATGCGAAGACAAGAAGAGCCGCAGGCAATACTCCTGCGCGGCCCCGAAGTCGCAGAGCTACTCGGCATTTCCAGGGCGAAGGCCTACCGGCTCATGCAGAACCGCGAGCTGCCCGTCGTTACCTTCGGCTCTGCCGTCCGCGTGCCGCGCGCCGCGTTGGAGGCGACGAGTCGCGCGCGGACCGAGGGCGGCGCTGCCGCAGGACCCGCCACCGGAGGCCGACAGTGATTGACCAAGGCGTGCGCGCACTTCCCTTCTCGGTGGTCCAGGCTTTTGAGGACCGGCATTTCCCCATCGCGTATTGGGCACGTCTCTGGGGATTCTCCACAAAAACCGTCCGCGAATGGTTCAGGGACGAATTCGGTCCTGGCATCCTCCGGCAGCAGAACACGGGCCGTGTGTCGAGGCGCGACTACATCACGACCATGGTTTCGGCCAGCGCCGCGGCACGGGTGTATGCAAAAAGAACCGCGAAGGAGCTAATCCACTGATTTGATGGGCCCTGAGGTACTGTGAACACCGTGAAAACAGACACCGAACTTTACGTGTTCCGACGACACCTCAGGGCCTGCCGATTCTTCGGGCCTGGCGGTCGGGAGGTCCGTGCTGACAAGTGCAGTTGCCCGTTCCACGTCGATGGTGTCCACAATGGGCAGCGGGTCCGGCGAGCGCTGAAAACGACGAGCCGGCAGCTCGCCGATCGCCGGCTCGCGGAAATCAAACGAAGGCTCGACGCCCGGCTCGCCGACCAACATGGAATCGAGGAGGCCGCTGGGGCGGGACAGGTAGCGGCAACCGCAGCGCCACTCACGGTTACGGGGGCAGCGGCCCGCTTCCTCAGAACCCATGGTGAGATTGGCGCAGATGGAGCATTCCAGGGCGACTCAGAGCGCTCAACCTGGAAAAAGTACCGCTGTGTTCTTCGACTTCTCACCTCATTCTGTGAGATGGCCGGGATCAAAGCCGTCAGAGATGTGACCATAGATGCTTTGGAGGGGTTTCGGGGGACCCGCAGCATCGGTAAAGTGACCTGGAAGGTCGAACGGCAGATGCTGATCACATTCTTCGGCTTCTGCATCAGCCGGAAGTGGGTGAGCACAAATCCCGCAAAGGAACTGAAGGCACCACGGAACCTCAAGCCGAACGAAGTCGTGCCCTATACCCTTCAAGAAGAGAGCCAAATCCTGGCAGCGTGCAATCAAATCGGGGGCGGGAAATACAAGCGGAGTGGCGCGCACTACGAGCAACTTCGTGCACGTGCGATGATCATGTTACTCCGCCACACAGCGCTTCGCGTGTCGGACGTTTGCACACTTCGCAAAGATGGTGTGTCCTGGGACCCAGAGGCGCGTAGGTGGCGAGTTTTTCTGTACACCCAAAAGACGGGCGATCCAGTATTCCTTCCCCTTCCCGAGAGTTTGAAGCTGGTCCTTGACGCGCTGCCGCTGCCGCGGAACGCTGCTCAGGACTGCCCCTACTATTTCTGGAACGGCCAGAGTTCGCGCCGGGCTGTGGTCGGGATTGCGGAGCGGACCCTTTCATCCGTGTTTAAGAAATCGGGTGTGAAGGACGCACACGCTCATCGGTATCGGCATACGCTTGCCACGCGGCTGTTGGAGCAGGGTGCCACGTTCGAGGAAGTCGCAGACGTCTTGGGGAACAGCCCGGCGATCGTCCGGAAGCACTACGGCAAGTGGTCAAAGGGCCGGCAGGCGAACATCGATCGGCTCATGATCGCGCATTTTGAGACCGCAGCGTTTACAAACTCAGTCACAAAAATGTCACACGGAAAAATGGGGGCCGTAAACTAATGGCCCCCAAAGAGATATTTTGGTGCGGGGGGGGGGACTTGAACCCCCACGGGATTGCTCCCGCTAGCACCTCAAGCTAGTGCGTCTGCCAATTCCGCCACCTCCGCAATGTCGGGTCGCCTGCGGCGCCGCCGGCTGAAAACCGCCGCGCCACTGCGCCTGGGGCTTTTCGTCCAGTATACGCTGTCCCGCTGGTCCACTATCCGTTCGCCGCGGTGTACTCCAGAATGGCCCCGAAGGCGAGGTCATACCAGTCTCCAGGCCCTACTTCCGGGCGGGTGCCGGAGATGGGACCGGGACCACGGGGCCCTGCCCTCCCTTGGGCGGTAACTTCCGCGCCGGGTAAGGTGAGCTGCTCGCGGGAGTCGTGTGATCGAACACCGACGATCCGCTGGCGCGGCCGAGGCGCGTATACAGGATCGACAAGGAGAGCGACGTCACCATGAACATAGCAGCCGCGATCGTGGTCGCCTTCGAAAGGACTGTCGCCGAGCCGCGCGGGCCGAACGCGGTCTGCGAACCCATGCCACCGAACGCGCCGGCCAGGTCTGCCGCTTTGCCGCTTTGCAGCAGCACTACGATCACCAGGAAAAGGCACACTATGACGTGAACAATGGTGATAGCGATGATCATCAGGGTAAATCCTTCAGGAGAAAGCCCGCGGGGTAGCGCCGGCCGTCTAAATCACCAGTATAGCGAACGATGCGGCCTTTGTCGGGCATCCCGGCCGACGCAGCCGGCCCGGACCGGGAGAGTCCCGGGAATCGGCTCATCGAAGGCTGGCGGGCTTTAGTGCTGCTCCTTGCTGAGTTCCGAGGCCCGTTCAAAATCCCGCGCGGCTCCCTCGCGATCGCCCATCAGGCGTTTCAGCACCGCGCGGTTCAGGAGCGCGTTTTGATAATCGGGTTTGAGGTCAATCGCCCGGTCGAACGCCGCCAGCGCTTCCTTGTGATGCCGCAGGCGCATCTGCCCGTATCCGAGCGCGTTCCAGATGAGGGCATTGCCTGCATCCGCTTCGGCAGCCAGTACGAGCTTAGGCACGGCGGCGGCGAACTGCCCTTCGTCCATTAACTCCCGCGCCTCGCGATGGAGCTGTTCCGCAGATGCCTTCGAGAGTGCGGCTTCAGGCGGGCCGGCCTGGGCATCGCCTGGCCCGGGCGGAAGTTTCGTGGCTTCGGCAACCGTCTCCGCCGGAGCCCGAGCTTTCCCTTCGGACGCTACCGCGGCTCGCGTCTCCTGCTGACCGGCCGCAGGCGTTTGCGGCCGGGCGTCCAAGGCGGGGGCAGCAGCAGGCGCGGCCGCCGCCGCAGCTCCCGAGTTGGAATTCAGAGCGGTCCGGGCGGCTGTCTGGTCCCGCGCCGGAGGCGCGGCCGTGGCGGTCTCTTTCTGAAGGCCCTTCTCAACGTCCTGCAGCAGTCTCTTGGCCTCTGAGAAACCGACTCTGAGCCTCAGAGCTTCGCGGAGATCGGCTGCCGCTTTCTCATTCTGGCCGAGGCTGGAGTAAACGGCTGCCCGCCCGTACCACATCAATGCGTCCCGGGGCGCAAGTTCGATGGCACGCGTACGGTCGGCGACGGCCTTGTCGGGGAATCCCAGGGCCAGTTGCGTCCCGCCACGCGCCAGCCATGCGTACCCGTTGTTTGGATCCAGTTCCACGGCGCGGTCGCGGTCGGCGAGCGCTTCTTTGGGACGTCCCAAACGATCGAGCAGTTCGCCACGCGCGAGCAGCACGCGCGGGTTATCCGGTCGCGCTTTCAGCGAGGCAGTATAGTCCGCCAGGGCCTCAGTCGTGCGACCGAGCGTATCTTGAGCGGCTCCCCGGAAGGCAAGCCCGTCGGCGTTGCCGGGCCTGAGCTGGAGAAAGACCGACAGGTCGCGGGCCGCTTTGTCGAACTCTCCAAGTTCCCCCCACGCCGTGCCGCGCCGGAACCAGGCCTCCGCGAAGTCCGGATTGATCTCCGTCACCCGGCCGAAGTCTTCGATCGCGTCGCGCTCGCGCCTCATCTTCATAAGAAGCAAGCCGCGCGCGAAATACGGCTCGGGATTGTCCAGCCGCAACTTGATGGCGGTTGCATAGGCCTGCAGCGCGCCCTCATTGTTCCCCGACGCGGCCAGGGCGTCACCCAGTTTCTTATATAGGCCGGTGTTCTCAAGGCCGCGCTGGATCGCGTTGCGGTACGCGGCGGCCGCGCCGCGCCAGTCCGAGAGCGTGTTCAGGCAGTCGCCGTAAGCGCTCCAGGTGTCGCCGTCGTCGGGTTTGACGACCAACGCCGCCGCGAAATCGCGCGACGCCTCCCGTGCCTTGCCCGTCTGGAGCAGCAAGCGTGCCCGGTGCTGAAGTCCATTGGGATGATTGGCGTCAGCCTCGAGCAAGTCGTTGTAGGCGCCGATCGCCTCGGCCGTCTTGCCTTCCTTCTCGAGACGCAGGGCCTTCTCGTAGAGCTGCCGCGTCTCCTTCGGTTGTGTATTCGTTTCGCTGCGGGGAAATGCCTGGGCCTGCAGGGGCGCGGCGCAAAGGCTCAAGGTCCCGGCTAACAATGCGAAGAATCCAAGGCAGTGCATTCCCATTTGATTCTCAGAGTGACCGGACGCGCTCTTCAAGCATACGCGCCTGCGCGCCGTAGTCTTCTCCCTTAAGGCTCATCGGCGCACCGATCGTGACCTCTACCCGACCCGGCCGCGCCAGGGCCGAATCGGGGTGCAGCACCCGGTTGACGCCGCGCACGCGGATCGGCACAACCGGAATCCGCAGGCGCGACGCGATCATCGCGACGCCCGGCTGAAACGGCAGGATCGTCTCGTCGCGGCTGTGCTTCCCCTCGGGAAAGACGAGCGGGCACCAACCCTGCTCCACCAAGCGCCCGAGCGCCCGTAGCGCAGCCCGCGTGCCCGCTCCGCTTTGCGGGATGGGCACCGCGTTGAACATCAGCAGCGAAAGCCAGTAGTTCAGCGAATTGGTGAACCAGTGGAATAGCGAGTGTTGGCGCGGGTGGAAGTGCGCGTCGAAGAACTCCTTGCGCATGGCGGGAGCCAGCCGCTGACGCCATTTCCAGCCCAGCGCGATGAAAATCACCGGGGTGTCGAAGTAGCTCTGGTGATTGGATGCGAACAGCACGGGCCCTTTCAGGCCGCGCAGATGTTCGCGGCCTTCCACGTGAACCCAGGCGAAAACGCGCGCCAGGTGCAGCACCCAGAGATTGAGGTTGACGACGCGGAACGCATGTGCGAGCCAGTGCCGGTTCCACTGCGGATACTGGAATGCCTCGGCCGCCAGTGGCGGCTTGTACTGCCCGGTTCGGAGCGCGTCCAGGTCGGCGATAGTCCGGGTGGAAGCAAAGACCGCCTCGTCCACGGGAGCGCCGAGTTTCTGCTCCAGGGCAACCAGCAACTCGACCCGGTCGAGCGAAGAGAGCCCCAGGTCGTCGAGCGTCGTGGCGCCTGTGACCGCCCGCCTGGTAGTCCACTTCTGGAGCAGTACTTCGACGTGATCTCCCGAACGCACCGGAGCCCCGGATAACGCGGGCGCTGCCTCGCCCGGCCCCAACAACCGGTTGCGGATCTCGCCGCGTTTCAGTTTGTGCGTCCCCGCGGTGCGCGGCAGTTCCGGCTCGCGCCAGAGCGTGTAGCCGCGGATCTTCTGATGGTCCTCGAGCATCGCATTCGCCCGGGCCACGATGGTTTCGGGATCGGTGTCCGGCTCCAGGATCAATATGGCGTGTACCTGCTCACCGCCCTGGGCCGGGAGACCAATGACAGCGGCGTCTTTCACGCCGGGCGCGTTCAGGACGACCCGCTCCACGTCCTCCGGGAAGACGTTCCGGCCGTCCGCCAGAACGATCATCTCCTTCTTGCGGCCCTTGACAATGAGGTGCCCGGTCTCATCGAACGCGCCGATGTCTCCGGTATGGAACCAGCCGTCTTCAAAGGCTGCGCGCGTGGATTCGGGATCGTTGTAGTAACCGCTCGTGACATTACCGCCGCGCACGAGCACTTCGCCGTCGGCGGCGATGCGGATCTGGACGCCGGCAAGCGGCTTGCCCACGGTGCCCCGGCGCGGGTGGAAGGGATGATTCAGCGTGACGATTGGCGCCGTTTCGGTGAGCCCGTAACCTTGAATGACGACAAAGGGGAGGTTCGTCCAGTATTGCTCCAGCGAAGGGTCGAGCGCCGCGCCACCGACTATGAAGCTCCAGAACTTCCAGCCAAACAGATTGTGAACCTTGCGGTATCGCCACCAACGCCACCAAAACTTCTCGCCTGCCGGCGCCGGCTCAGCCGTCGCAGGGTGATGACCGAGCACATATTCGCGCAACACGTCGAGAATCTTGGGCACGGAGACCAGCACGGAGATGCGCCGCGTCTTGATCTGCCGCGCGATTTCCTGCGGGTTCTGGCTACGCTGGAAGATCACCGTGCCCCGAATCATGGGCGTGATGAACAGCGCCATCGCCTGTCCGAACATATGGCTCAGCGGGAGCAGGTTCAGAAAACGGATGGGCGAGAACGGCAGCGCATACTTGCGGTACTTCAGCACTTCGCGCTCGATGGGAACAATGTTAGCCAGTATGTTGCGATGCGTGATCACCACGCCTTTTGGCTCGGCCGTGGCTCCGGAGGTGAAAAGGATCTGGCAGATGTCGTCGGGCTTTGCATCCGATTCCTCGATGTCGCAATCGGTGTCCCAATCGAGGTTTGACAGGCGGAAGACGGGCGGGTCGGCGTGGGGGCCGCGCTGCGGCAGTTTCACCTCATCGCCGAGAAAGATCGCTTTGGCCTGCGTGATGCGGGCAACGCGCTCGAGGAACTCGGGCGAGTGACGTTCGTCGATCGGCGCGACGGCGACGCCGCGCAGCATGCATCCCCAAAACGCGGCCACCCACGCGGGACGGTTCTCGCTCCAGAGAACGACGCGGTCGCCCGGGCCGATGCGATGGTCGCGCAACAGCGCCGCGAAGTTCCGAGCGCAGCGGGCGAAACTCGCGTAGGTGTAGCTGCGCGGGCGGAAGCCGTCGTCGTAGACGAGGTATTCGCCGCGCAGCTCCGCAACGGTACGGAAGTAGTCGAGTAGCGTTTGGCGAACCATGCCTGGTGCGTTACGGCCGGCCTCGTTGAATCTCTTGCCGGTCAAGCTGATTCTACTGGATCGTGCTGGAGCCTTCCACGCCGACGTCGCCGGGGATCACATTGCGGTTGATGTAGTTGTCGAGGTTGATGACATAGGTTTCAGGCGCGTCGATCAGGGCTGGGGAGTGGGTGGCGCAGATGATGCGGAACTGCTTCTGGTCGACCAACTCCATGAGCATCTTCAGGATGCGGCGCTGGTTGGAGACCGATAGCGCCATCTCGGGCTCATCCAGCAGCAGACATGTGCCCTCGGGAAGCCCCGGGAAGGTCTCGCGGAACATCGACAGCATCACCTGTCCGTGGCTTGCGCTCGAAACGAACTCGCGCATTTGGGGGTTGTTCTCGAACAGATCGAGGTGCATGCGCGGATTGTGCTGTTCGGCGTCGAAGAGGAACACTCTGGGAGTCTCGATTCGATCCTCGACGCGGTAAATGTAGCCATCGATCAGCTCGCCGCGGAGTGCGTGGTAGATCGAGTGCAGCAGCGTCGATTTGCCGCATCCGTTTTCGCCCGTGAGCAGAATCAGGGGGTGGGAAAGATCCACCATGATCGGCATATGGAAGTTCAGGCCGACGAGAATCGGGTGCGCCAGAATCTTGAGAGTCACGGTGGTCCGCCTTGGCTTGTGATTGCTCGATGGGCAGTGAGTGAACGTTCAGGTTAACAGCGCGGCACCGGCCGTCAGGGGCGTCAGCACGCGCCCGGCCGCAGCTCAAACTTGCGGAAGCTACCGGTGCCGAAAAACGACCCGAGGCCGACACGGCCCGCGCCCAGGCTGAAGTCCGCCGCCCGTAACGAGGGATTCTTCTGGCCATCGATCCACGTCTCGACGAGTCCTTTGGAGGCGTCGTAGACGATCCGCACGGGAGCCCACTTGAAAGCGTCGGACAGACTCCGCGGGCCTTTGTCGTTGCTGATGCGCACGCGGTCGCCGCCGTAGACGTGGAAGACGCCGTTGTGCACCGGTTGTTGCCTGGCTGTATCGGTGGAGAGATGCACGTAGTTGAAGTGCAGCGGGTCCTGCCAGGCATAGACAATGATGAGTGACGTACTCGCGGCGGAACCCTTCACCTCCATGTCCAATGTGAAGCACCCAGCCGCTTCGTGCTCCAGGAGCGCGTACTGAACGGGTGCGCGCGGATTGGCCTCCTGCGGCCGGGGCACGTTGAGGTGCAGAACCTCTCCCCCGACAGCGGCCTCATTTTTCCACTCAGCCGCCTCATGCACCAGCCAATGCCGACCGAAGCAATCAATTCGCTGTCGGGGCATGGGCAAGGAAGGCGCGGCCGCGAACAACGGAACGCGGAGGAGCAGCGGCACGGTCAACGGCGGCAAGGTCAGAAAGACGCGGCGGTTCATCACAGGCTATTGTTCCATATTGGCGGTCCGGTCAAGCGGCACCCCAAAGGCCGCTTCGATGCGATGGTTGCGGCCGACGGAAGTCAAATCTTGATGATTCAATGACTTGCAGTCGGTTGTACAGTTTCTACCGGTGCCCTTGTTCACGTGGCATTTTCAGCCTTCGCGCGAGGTGTTTTCACAGCGAATCCGTGGCTCATTAACGCTTGCGGCGCGGTGTTTGGCGCGGTGGCCCGAAGCGATGAACGCTCCCTGTGTTGCAGGCCACCATCGACATGCTGGTGTCGCGCAGGCCTGGATAGTCAACCGCTCGGAGGAGTTGTGAATGGGGGCAGCGATGGAGCGGGAGACGGGATTCGAACCCGCGACATCAACCTTGGCAAGGTTGCACTCTACCAACTGAGTTACTCCCGCTCAGCGGTGCTCTTTCATTCTTGCTCTGGCTTCGCCGATCTGTCAATTCACTCAGGAGCTTGCGGACGATCACGAACATTTTGTTACCAAAATGGCGGAGATTTCCACAGCCCTATTGAATGGAAAAGCTTTTGTTTTGAATGGGTTAAAAAGATGTTTCATTCCGGCTTGGCAAAGACTCGATCTGTGGTATTCTAGGGATCGTCGGAGCGAGGAGAACTGCGACAGTGGGGTCGCCCCGGGCGTACATAACGGGAAGCAGTACCTACCTTTCGGCGCATTCGAGAAGTTGAATTAAGTGGTTCCACAGTGTGAAGACCCGGTGGAAATTGAGAGGGAGAGTTGTGGACTGATGGTGGAAACTAACGCATGGGAACTGGTTAAGCAAGCCCTCCACGTCAGGATGAAGACGGAGGCTTTTCACAATTGGGTTGCGCGAACCGAGTTGCTCGAACAAGAGGGGAACCGGTTGCGGATCCTGGTACCCGACGAGGTGACCAGGCATTGGCTCGAGGGGGAATATGCCGGGCAAATTCAGAGCGCCATTCAGAACCTGAATCTGCACATTCTGAAAGTGCATTACGAACTGGCCGGCAACGGCGGCGAAGCTCCATTTGCGGGGGAAGATAATGGGACCGATCACGGCTTCCAATTCCCAGCGGCGACGGACCAATTGAATCCCCGACTGACCTTCGACTCCTTCGTTGTAGGAAGCTGTAACCAGTTTGCACATGCCGCAGCCAAAGCCGTAGCCTCCACCCCGAGTAAGAACTACAACCCGCTGTTCATCTATGGCGTCAGTGGGATGGGGAAGACACACCTGATCCATGCGATCGGCCACGCGGTGATGCAACACTGGCCGTCCATGCGCCTGGTCTATACAACTGGCGAGCGCTTTGTGAATGAAATGGTGTATTGCCTTCGCGGAGGTAGGATGACATCGTTCCA
This sequence comes from Bryobacteraceae bacterium, assembly GCA_050012115.1. Lineage (GTDB taxonomy): Bacteria > Acidobacteriota > Terriglobia > Bryobacterales > Bryobacteraceae > CAIVVT01. The sequence goes on from JBEKHU010000013.1 coordinate 13,203, forward strand.
AGCACACTACCGCACGGCAGACATACTGTTGATCGACGACATCCACACGGTGGCCGGGAAGGAGCGTACGCAGGAAGAGTTCTTCCACACGTTCAACACCCTTTACGACCATCAGAAACAGTTAGTGATGAGCAGTGATTCGCTTCCCAAGGACATGAAAGGTTTGGTAGAACGCCTGCGCACCCGCTTCGAGTGGGGGTTGATGGTGGATGTCCAACCGCCGGATCTGGAAACGAAGATGGCGATCCTGGACATGAAGGCGGCGGAAGAGGGTGTGCGACTGCCCGAAGACGTGCGAATCTTCATTGCCACTAAGACGAAAACGAGTGTGCGTGAACTGGAGGGGGCATTTACCAAACTGGTTGCCTACTCCAGTGTAACTGCGGCACCCGTGACCCTCGATATGGCGAGACAGGTTCTGAAGCCGATGCTGCACAACAACGAGCGGCGTGTGACAATCGACTCTGTGATGCGTGCCGTCGCCGAGCGCTTTGACCTGCAACCTTCACAACTCAAACAAAAGACGAACGCACACGAAATTTCGCGGCCGCGCCAGATTGCCATGTATCTCGTAAAGGAACTGACCTCAGCCTCTCTGCCCGAGATCGGACGGCACTTTGGAGGAAAGCATCACACCACCGTTCTGCACTCAGTTCGCAAAGTCGATGAGATGCGCCAAAACGACCCAGATTTGAACAATTTAATCCACAATATAATCGATTCATTCCATTAGGTTTGTTTGTTTTTTCACACGCAGGGCGAAGTTTGCCCTGCGTGTTCCTGTGGAGATCCGGACGGAATCGCATTACACTCGAATCCTAACCGGTAAAATCACAGGTTCCTGAGCCGGGAAGGCTCAGGGTTTTGTATAATTTAGAGAGATTTCGACGTTTCCACAGGACTTACGAATTCGTAGATCATAAGAAATTGTAAGCTTCTGTTCTGGGAGAGTCCTCAAAGGGGGTTGTCATCGCATGGAATTCTCGGTCAACAAGGCGGATCTGGTTCGGGAGTTGAATCTCTCGCAGGGTGTTGTCGAGCGCAAGACGACGATCCCGATTCTCTCGAATATCCTGATTGAAGCATCAGGGGACGCGCTTACTCTGACGGCGACGGATTTGGAGTTGGGTATACGGTGTGAAGCTCCAGCGAAAGTGAAATCGGTCGGGGCGGGAACAATTCCGGCAAAGAAACTGCTGGATTATGTGCGACTGCTACCTGAAGCCGAGGTTCACGTCAAGATCGCCGAGAGTCATTGGGCGACGTTGGTGTGCGGGCGTTCCAGAACACGGATTGCGGGTATGTCGCGCGAGAGTTTTCCCGAACTGCCCGAGATGCCAGTCCCGATGACCAGAATCCCTGTGGGTTTACTTGCGGCGATGATCTCGAAAACAATCTTTTCAATTTCAGCCGAGGAGTCGAGATTCACGCTGAATGGGGCGTTGCTACAACTGCGGGAGACTTCTCTAGTAGTTGTAGCGACCGATGGTCACCGGTTGGCGTTGGTGGAGTGTGAAAACCCTCTCGCGGAGGGCGAGGTGACAACAAAGGCCCTGCTGCCACGGAAGGCGATGAATGAGTTACTGAAACTTACTGGTGAAGCTCCTGACCGCGATGCCGGGGTTGAGTTTGCAGCTGACGATAACCACTTGTTTTTCCGGTTAGGCCACCGTCTGCTGATCAGCCGCAAACTCACAGGTAACTTCCCAGATTACGAACGCGTGCTGCCT
>JBEKHU010000014.1:0-14766 GCA_050012115.1 Bryobacteraceae bacterium
CGTGATCGGCGTGCAGGCTGAACAGGATGTCGCGCGCGCGCGCCCGACCGGGGTTGGCCACGTACTTCGGCTCGAACATTTTCCACATCATGTTCATGAAGTTGCCGGTGAAACTCAGGTCGTTGTCCGGGTAAATGTACGGCAGTCCGAAGTGATGCCGGTAACAGTAGGCGCAGATCGTCGGCATTTTGGCGATCAGCCGCGTGATCTGCAGGCGCCGGTTCGGCGTGTCGTGGACGTTGCGCGCCTCCGGATAGACCGTCGACAACGCGGCCACGGTCGAGATCAGCATGCCCATCGGGTGGGCGTCGTAGCGAAAACCCTCCAGGAACTTCTTGGTGGTCTCGTGCAGCATCGTGTGCCGCTTCACCTGGCTCTCCCAGGTCTCCATTTGCGAGTAAGTCGGCAGCTCGCCGTTCAGCAGCAGCCAGGCCACCTCCAGGAACGAGCAGTTCTCCGCCAGTTCCTCAATCGGATAGCCGCGGTAGCGCAGAATGCCACGGTCGCCGTCGATATCGGTGATCGAGCTGCGGCACGAGGCCGTGTTCTGAAACGCGGGGTCGTAGGATAACATCCCGAAATCCTCCGGCCCGGTCTTGATCTTACGCAGGTCGAGCGCCCGGATTGCCCCGTCCTTGATCGGCGCCTCGTACTGCTGTCCATTTCTTTCGTCAGTGATTTTCAGACGGTCAGACATGATGCCCTTTCAGCCCTACGACGTGGGGACAAACTTCCCCCTTAGCGTATTCAAGCCCGATTCTTCCCGGCTGTCCAGTCCGCATTTTTCCACAATACGAAAACGTACAGGCCGGACCACCCTCGTGAGGAGGCGCGTGCCGGCCTGTGAAAACGGATCGAATTCGAACTAACTTACTTCGCGGCGGCGATGGAAGCGATCTCGACGGCGTCGCCCTTCAGCTTGCCCTTCACGGTTACCTTGAGGCCATACAGGCTCTCCGGCACCTTGTCGGGGTTGGCGATGCTGACCACTTTATCGTCCACCACCAGCACCGGTTTGGCGCCGCCCTTGATGCAGCCCTTCACACAATCGACAGCGGCCTGAGAGCCGTCGTTATGCTTGGCGCCGCAGTGGGTTTCGGAAATGTAACCCGTCCACTCGGCCCCGAAAGCGGCGACCGCGCAGAACGCGAAAACTAACGCCAGTTTCTTCATGGATTCTCCTGTGAAACTCACACGCTGGTAGCCCAACGGCCCCTGCATCCACACCCTCCACTCGAGGTGCATCGATACATTACTACATTAGTCCTGCTTCGCCCGCGATTCAACGACTCCATTGCTGGACACACGGGCGTGAGCGTTGCCGGAATCTCGTCTGCGGCGAGCACCAACAGCGGCCAGACGGAAAGGGCCTACTGAGTCCTTCCCTGCAAATGGTTGATTTCAGGTGCCGGAGGCGGTAACAGTGTTACCGTTTTCCCAACTAGGCGCGCGAACATCCCTACAGTTTGAACAACTCCCTCAGCCGCCGTGTCTGCACCCGGCTCACCGGGATCTCGCTGTTCTTCTTGTCGTTCATGCGCAACTGGTAGCTCGACTTGAACCAGGCGATGACTTCCTTGATCTGGTTGATGTTGACCAGGTAACTGCGGTGCGCGCGCCAGAACACCGCCGGGTCCAGGTTGGCTTGCATCTCCTCGATCGTCTTGAAGCTGGCCTGGCCTTCAGTCGTCGTGGTCGCCACCGTGATCAGCCCGTCGTCGATTGTCGCGTAAATGATATCGGCGACATCGACGATCAGATTACGCCCGCCCGTGCGGACGACGATCTTGTTGCGCGCGGGACCCGCCGCCGCCGCGCCCGCCGTGGGCGGTTCAGTGTCCAGCATCTGCCGCCGCACGCGTTCCACCGTCAGGCTCAACCGCTCGCGGTCCACCGGCTTCAGCAGATAGTCCAGCACCTCCAGCCGGAAGGCCTCCAGCGCGTACTGGTCGTAGGCCGTGCACAGCACGAACGACGGCATCGGCGCATGGTCGGCCCGCAGCTTGTTGATCACGCCCAATCCGTCCAAGCCCGGCATCTGCACGTCCAGGAACACCAGGTCCGGCTCGTGCTGTTCGATCATCGCCACGGCCTCCGGACCGTTGTGCGCCGTGGCCACGACCTCGATTTCGCTGAACCCGCGCAGCAGGAAAACCAGCTCGTCCAGCGCCGGCGCTTCGTCGTCCGCGACCACGGTCGGAATGGCGGTTGTCGCGCGAACTTGCATCCAGTTGATAGGATAGCAGTTGGAGTCTTGTGTTCCCGGCCCACTCTTGACCGGTGAGGAGTAATCGTTTTGCCATCTCAATCCCCTGTCACAATTGCCCCAGCCGAGGGCAAGCTGGGCGTCCTTATTCCCGGAATCGGCGCTGTTTCCACCACCTTCATCGCGGGTGTGGAGGCCGTAAAACGCGGGCTCGGCCTGCCCATCGGTTCTCTCACTCAACTCGCCACCATCCGCCTCGGCAAGCGCACCGACGGACGCAGCCCTTACATCAAGGACTTCGTGCCGCTGGCCGGCTTGGAAGACCTGGTCTTCGGCGGCTGGGACATTTATGAAGACACCGCCTATGAGGCCGCTGCCAACGCCCAGGTCCTCGAAAAGAGCCTCCTCGAACAGGTCAAGGAACCGCTCCAGGCCATCCGGCCGATGAAGGCCGTCTTCGACCATGAATACGTCCGCCGCATCGACGGCCCCAACAAAAAAACCGCGGGCACCAAGATGGACAAGGCGCACGCCCTGATGGCTGACATCGAAGAGTTCCGGCGCGCCCAGGGCTGCTCCCGCCTGGTCATGATCTGGTGCGGATCTACCGAGGTCTTCCATCGTCCCTCGGCCGTCCATCAGACTCTCGCCGCGTTTGAAGAAGGCCTGCGCAACGACGATCCCGAAATCGCGCCCAGCCAGGTCTACGCCTACGCCGCGCTCCTGTCCGGCATTCCCTACGCCAATGGCGCGCCCAACCTGACCACCGACGCGCCGGCGTTGCGCGACCTCGCCCGCGACCGCGGCCTGCCCATTTGCGGCAAGGACTTCAAGACCGGCCAGACCTTCTTGAAGACGCTCATCGCGCCCGGTCTGAAGGCCCGCATGCTCGGCATCCACGGCTGGTTCTCCACCAACATCCTGGGCAACCGCGACGGCGAAGTGCTCGAGGATCCCGGCAGCTTCAAGTCGAAGGAAGAAACCAAGCTTTCGGTGCTCGAATACATCCTCCAGCCCGAGCTTTACCCCGACCTCTACAAGAAGCTCTATCACGCCGTGCGCATCAACTACTACCCGCCGCGCGGAGACTCCAAGGAAGGCTGGGATAACATCGACATCTTCGGGTGGCTCGGCTACCCCATGCAGATCAAGATCGACTTCCTGTGCCGCGACTCGATTCTCGCCGCGCCGCTCGTGCTCGACCTCGTGCTGTTCCTCGACCTCGCGCAGCGCTCCGGCATGCGCGGCATCCAGGAGTGGCTGAGCTTTTACTTCAAGGCCCCCATGACCGCGCCCGGCCTGTACCCCGAGCACGACATCTTCATCCAGCTCATGAAACTTAAGAACACCCTGCGCTGGATGCGCGGCGAGGACCTGATCACGCACCTCGGGCTTGAGTACTATGACTGATCCACGCCGCAACGGCGTCCCGCATACGAACGGCCATCACGCCGCAGATTCGGAGGAGGGTGGCAACAAAAGGATGAGAGTCCTCGTTGTCGGTGGAACCACTTTCATTGGACGCCACCTCGTCTCCCAGCTCGTCAAGCTGGACCACGAAGTGACCATCTTGCATCGCAAGCCCGCGCACGAGTTCGGCAAGAAGGTCGAGAACATCCAGGCCGATCGCAACGACCTCGATCAGATGAAACGCGCCCTGGCCGGCAAGGACTTCGACGCCCTCTTCGACAACGCCTACGACTGGGAGCGCGGCACCCCCGCCTCCGTCGTCGATGGCCTCGGCAAGCTGCTCTGCGGCCACGTCGGGCGCTACGTCTTCATGTCCAGCGTCGCCGCCTACGGCGACGGCCTCAATCACCACGAGGGCGACGCCCTCGCCCCCGACGATTGGCCCGACCGCTACGCCCGCCACAAGGCCCAGAGCGAGCGCGCCCTGTTCAAGCTCCACCAGCGTTTCGGCCTGCCCGCGGTGACCTTGCGCCCGCCGTATATCTACGGCCCGGCCAATCCCTTCTACCGCGAGCAGTTCTTCTGGGACCGCATGCGCGACAAGCGGCCCCTGATCCTGCCCGGCGACGGCCGCCGCCTCATGCAATTCGTCTATGTGAAGGACGTGGTCGCGGCGATGCTCAAGGCCGCGGAGTCGCCCTCCGTCGTCGGTCACGCCTTCAACATCGCCAACCCGCGCGCGCTCACCCAGGCCGAATTCATCGACCTGCTGGCCGCCGCCGCCGGCAAGGAAATTAGGGTCGTGCGCATCCCGCGCGAGCGCATCCTGCGCGCCGGCGGCCACCCGATGGGCCCGCACCTCTATTTCGGCGTCTATTTCGACCTCGCGCCCATCACCATGCTCGTCAACAAGGCCCAGCGCATGCTCGCCTTCAAGCCCTGCCCAATGTCCGAGGGTCTCAAAGAAACCTACCGCTGGTACCAGCGCCACCACGAGCGCCCGGCGCTCGACTACAGCTTCGAAAACCAACTCCTCGGCCTGGCACAGATCGCCAGCTGACACACAGCGCACGGCGGTCTGACGCGCGCTCCTGCGCCTGCCGCGCGGCCGAGTGTGGCCGCCGCACGGCGGATCATGGATTCGGCTGCGCCCCAGGACGCCGAGTTGGTGACAATCGGCCGGCCATCCAGGCGCCCGAACACGCGGTAGTGTGCTAAAGTACGATAATTATGAATTCCAAGCCCTGTCCCAATCGCTTTCCCGAAAACAGTGGCCCTTCCTGGAACACACTGATCGAAGCGGGAGATCGAGCCGAGACCAGGCTGTATTTCATAGCTCTCGGGTTCGTCGTTTTACTTTTGCTCTCAACAGTATGGGGGCCGGTATACAATGCGTTAATGGATATGCCCATGCACTTGACCCGGGCATGGATCATCCACAACTACAGCCGGGACAGCTTCCTGCAATCCACTTTCGTACTCTCCAAACAGCCTATAGCGAATTTGGCTATCGATATAATCGGCCCGGCCCTGTTATATTTCCTTCCGCCGATCGCCGTTGGGAAAATGTTCCTTTCATTTATTCTTCTTATTTTTGTGTATTCTTGCCATAAAATAAGTCTTGAGATTCACGAAAAATTGAGCTGGATTGTTCCTCTGGTATCTTTTTCCATCGTGGATCAGATTTTCCTCTATGGATTCCTGAACTACATGTTCAGTGCCAGTCTGTTCCTGTTGAGCTACCTGTACTGGCGACGCTGGAAGAACCGCTGGACGTCCGCCCGGCTTGTGGGGTTCACGCTCCTGGTCACCTGCACGTATCTCGCCCATCTTGTGGGATTTGGCCTGATCGGGCTCAGCATTGCGGTCGAATGGATCGCCTCGCATTGGCGCCGGCCGCTCGCCGGCTTGCGCGAGTTTGCCGGGTTTGCGGCCTTTTTGCCGGGGGTCTTCATCCAGCTCTACCCGTGGCCCAACCGGGTGCGCCTGGACTTCCAATCTTTGGAATGGAGCCCGCTTCTCGGAAAACTGACGGGGCTCGCGGATATCTTCCTGGGCTCCCGCGTTTATCTCAGCGCACTTTGCGCCCTGTTCATCGTTGCGGCTCTTGGCCTGCTGGTCTGGAAATGCAGAATCAGACTCTATGTTCCAGTGGCTGCCGTGGGGATAATTCTATTGTTTATAGCCGTGATATGTCCGGAGCAAGTCACCGCCCACGGGGGATGGGCGCTGGATCGCCGCTTCGTGCTGCCGGGCTTCACCCTGCTGTCACTCTCCCTCTGTGCGCGCGGGTCGGGGCCATGGCTGAGAACCATTTTTGCTATTACGTTTCTTGCGGCCGCGGTGAAGACTTCGGTCCAGGGCTATGATTTGTACTGCGCCGCCCAGGATACCCAGGGGAAGCTGGCCCTTCTCGGCAAGTGCGCGCCGAATTCAAGAATCTACGCTCTTTATGAGTTGAGAGGGTTGGACAGGACCAGCACGCAGTATTTCATTCACCGGGCCAACGTTCACGCCAATGACTACATGATCCTGCTCAACCATTCCATCCCCAGCTCCTTCTACGCCGAGCGCGGCGTTCAGCCGATTTTCTATCGCAATCCCGCCCAGTGGGATCGCAACACGTATGGCAACAACCCGTCGAAAACGATCGATCCCACGACTCTGCCCGAACGGCTGCCGCTCTACGATTACTCCTGGACGTGCCGTCTCGCGCCCCAACTGGAGGCGCGCTTCGACGCGTTCGGAACGGTCATTGGCGAGGTGCATGGATGCGTGTTGAGGGACCTCCGGCATCGCGACTGAATCGGTCGAAACTCTCCTCTCACTCGGTGGGGTCATAACCGTGGCCCAGATGGGTGGCGCAGCGGTGGGCCTCATCGCTTGCGGCGACGAGCCATCCCGTCGGGGAGATTTGGCATTCAGCCCGTTCGTTTGTGGCGGAGCCCAGTATTACCGGCGATCTGAGGCGATTCTGGCCAACGCGCCGTGGATAGATCTGTCGATCATCATGATCCGGCCGACGCATCCCGACCGCTATAATAAACTGGATCTGTATCCGGCAGCTCGATTGCTGTCGAGCGCATCGAGTGCGGGAGGCGCAAAGGCAGATTTGAGTTTTGTCGTGCGGGAGGGGGGACCAGCGCCTCAACGGAGGCAATCGTGAACAGTCTGGGTTGGAGTCCCCTCACAGGGAATGGCGGGGTGTTTGGCATCTATGCCCGTTACCCTTGAGAAGCTCGGGCCCATCCGCCCTGGAAGCGGAAGCCGTTCTCCCGGTTGACACTTGCTATAGTGTTCGGAACTGGACGGAATCCTAACGTCCAGAGTCAATGCGATCTCATAGCCAACCAGAAACCCAGGCCGCGGAGGCCGCAAGCGTGATCCGCGCAGCGGGTAGTTGGGCGCTATTGAACGCGCGCTCAGGCATCTGGTGGGATGCGGCCGCTCTCGCCCTCCTTGCCTGCACCGCGCTGGTCGTGCTCGCGATGCCGGTGTTCCCGAGTCAGGATGGGCCCGTCCATCTTTACTACGTGGACATCCTCCGGAGTTTGCTGACACATTCAGGGCCTTACACCCAACACTTTGAGATCAAGTCGTTTCTGACTCCGTACGCGCTCGAGTACTACTCGCTGCTGGCGCTCGAAATGGCGTTCTCCCCGGAGCTGAGCGAGAAACTGCTCGTCTGCTGCTACATTTTCGCTTTCGGCTTGGGCTTCAGGTATCTGGTGGAGTCGGTCGCGGAGCGGCGCTGCCCGTGGTCGCTCGCCGGAATTCCCTTCTGCATGAATGCGCTGGTCTACAAGGGGTTCCTGAATTACTGCCTCGGTGTTGCAGTGGCGCTGTTTCTGTGTGGCTTCTGGATCCGCGGCCAGGGGCGGTTCCGCCCGGGCCGCGCTGCGGCGCTGCTGGTCTGCTTCGTTCTGATGCTGCTCACCCACCCGGTCCCAGTCGCTGTCTTCGTGCTCTTTGCCGGGTTGCACTTCGTGGCGGACCTGGCGCGCGCCGCCGCAGCCGGTTCCGGGCTGTGGCTGGCCTCCCTCCGCGCGAGGTGGTGGCCGCTGGCGATGATCGCTCTCATGGCCGCAACCGCGGCGCTTTGGGTCGCCCTGTTCGCGAGCCAGTCGCAGCACGTCCCTTCCGGCCTAGGCGCCGTCTTCAGATATGGTTGGATCCGCACCGTGGACGGCAGGCTGCTGCTCTGGCCCGTGCTTCCGTTCACTTCGCCGTCCTACCGCATCGGCCCTGTGTTACTGGTGGTCACGCCCGGCCTGGCCCTGATGGTGAGCGTCTGGAAGCAGGGGGGCCGCGCGGGTTGCGCCACGATCGCGCTGATCGCGACCGCCGCGATCTGTTTCACGTCGGTCTGCATCGCGCCGGAGTCAATCAACGGCAGCCATTATTTCCCGGACCGCTTTGCAGTCTTCTGGGTCGTGTTGCTGATCGCGGCCGCTGCCGCGTCACGTCCCCCGCGCCAGTGGAGCCTCGCGGCCGGCGTAATGGCACTGTGCGTCAGCTGCGCGGTGCTGCTGCTTCAGTGGGTCAACGTTTCGAGAATCGCTCTTGAGATGAGGCCGTTGCTGGAAGCTCCCCCGGCGCAGGTTGGATCGGTGGGCCTTGTCATTGGTGGCAAAGCATCGCGTGGGGGAGATCTGGTGTTCGAACCGTTCCTTTGGGGCGGAGCCCACTATTTCCGGCGATCCGGAGCGATTCTGGCCAATGCGCCGTGGATGGATCTGCCGATCGTCATGCTCCGGCCGGCGCATCCGAACCGCTGGAGTTACTTGAATCCTTATTCTGCGGGATTGTCGCTGTCGCGCGCATTGACCGCGGGAGGCGCGCCTTCAGATCTGAGTTTCGTCGTGCGGGACGGACCGTCCAGCGCGGCGGCGGAGGCGCTCCTGAGCGGTCCGGGCTGGAGTCCTCTCACGCGCACTAGCGGAGCGTTTTGTATCTATGCCCATCACCCTTGAGAATCGCTGGGTCGGCAAGCCGCCGTGTAGTAAAGCTACTGGCGCCGCCTCAATGCCATGTATTGGGAATCGCTCATGCACGCGAATCCACCCGATCTCCACCTGCTGGCGGCGTCGGCGTTCTCGCCGCGCCAGCGGCCCCTACTCGCGCAACCGGCCACTACACTCGGCACATCGTCCCTCGTCCTGGCCGCGGCGTCGGCCCCATTTCTGTGGCTGACCTTCCTGGCCATTCAAGCCATGCTCTAACGCGGCTTCGACCTGGATGTGTGGTGGCGCGCCGCCCTGATAGCGGCGGCCGCCCCGGCGCTAGCCGGCGGCGTGACCGCGTTCATGGCCATCTTCCGAAAAGGCGAACGCTCAGTCCTCATGTCGCTGCCGTTGGCCGGAGGCGGCTTCGCGCTGCTCTTGGCAATCAGCATTCTTCCGGACAGAATTGAAATCGGCAAGATCCTGCCTTGATTTTCATCCGCAAGCGCAGATGCTCCGTCGGTGCGGGTATGATGTACACTCCCTCCGGGTGATAAAGTGCCTCAGGGGGGCGCCTCATGCAGACCATCCATTTCATCGACTCCCACACCGGAGGCGAGCCCACGCGCTTGGTCGTCGACGGCGGCCCAGACCTCGGTTCCGGGCCCCTAGCCGAACGCCTCGAGCGCTTTCGCTCCGAACACGACCTCTTTCGCTCGGCCGTGGTGAATGAGCCCCGTGGCTCCGACGCCGTCGTCGGGGCGCTATTAAGCGCGCCCGTCGACCCCGCCTGCGCCGCCGGTGTCATCTTCTTCAACAACGTCGGCTATCTCGGCATGTGCGGCCATGGGACCATCGGACTGGTGGCCACGCTGGCCTGGATGGGCCGCATCAACGCCGGCGTCCACCGCATCGAGACGCCCGTCGGCACGGTGACCGCGGAACTGCACGACAACGGCCAGATCACCGTCGGCAACGTGCCCTCTTACCGCTGGATCCGCAATGCCGCCGTGGACGTCCCGGGCTACGGCGACGTGCATGGCGACGTGGCCTGGGGCGGCAACTGGTTCTTCCTCACCTACGACTACCGCTACCCTCTGGATCTCGCACATCTGGAAGAGCTTACGAATTACACCTGGGCCATCCGCCGGGCCCTGCGCGAGCACGGCCTGCGCGGCGCGGGCGGCCTCGAAATCGACCATATCGAGCTCTTCTCCAAGCCCGCTCCTGGCGAGACCGGCCGCAGCTTCGTGCTCTGCCCCGGCAAGGCCTACGACCGCTCGCCCTGCGGCACCGGCACCAGTGCCAAGATGGCCTGCCTGTGGGCCGACGGACTGCTCGAGCCCGGCCAGCCCTACCGCCAGCAAAGCATCGTCGGCAGCGTCTTCGAAGGCTATGTCGAGGAGCGCGGCGGCCAGCTCTGGCCGTTCATTCGCGGCTCGGCTTTTGTGACTGCCGAGGGGCGGCTCGTACTCGGCGAACGTGACCCCTTCCGCTGGGGGATCCGGCCGTGACCACACCGGCAATGCACCGTGCAAATCACCGTGTTTCACCGGCGTTTTACCGTGAAAGACACCGTGTTGCACCGGTAATCTCACGGTGTTTTGCGGTCTTTTCACAGTGCGCGTACGGTGTTTTTGCGGTGTTTTTGCCGTTGCGCGATGGTGTTTTCACGGCCCGGCGGTGCCCGCTGTGAGCGCTAGTTTCGATGTCGTGATCGCCGGAGCGGGCATCGTCGGCGCGGCCTGCGCCGTCGAGCTGGCTCGCGCGCGACTCTCCGTGGCGATCGCCGATCCGGCCTTCGCCGGTGCCGGCGCCACCGCCGCCGGCATGGGCCATCTTGTTGTAATGCAAGACTCTGAGCCCCAGTTCCGGCTAACGGCCTGGTCCCGTCAACTGTGGCATGATCAGTCCCCGGAGCTGCCCGCCGAGGCCGAATACTCCCAATGTGGAACCCTCTGGGTCGCCGCCGATGACCAAGAACTGGCCGCCGCACAGCGCCTGCGCGATGCCGCTCAAGGACGGGGATTGAACGCCGAATTACTCGATCCGGCCGGCCTGGCTGAGGCCGAGCCGCAGCTCCGCCCTGGGCTCGCCGGCGGGCTGCTAATTCCTCAGGATGCAGTGGTTTACGCTCCGGTAGTGGCCCGCTGGATGATCCGCCACGCAGTGGCGCTGGGGGCTGTTTTCTGCCCCGGTGTGGCGGTGGAATCATTCGCCGATGGCCGGGCGAAGTTGAGCGACGGAACGGTGTGGAGTGCCGCCGCGCTGGTCAACGCCGCCGGCAGAGACGCCGCGCGGTTGACGCCAGGTCTGCCGATCCAGCCGCGCAAAGGCCACCTGGTGATCACCGATCGCGCGCCGGGCTTCCTCCGCCACCAGGTTGTGGAATTAGGCTATACCAAGAGCGTTCAAGCACTTACGTCGGACAGCGTGGCTTTCAACGTGGCTCCGCGGCCGACCGGGCAGATCCTGATCGGCTCTTCGCGCCAGGGCGGGGTGAGCACTGCGGCCATCGACCGTCCGATTCTGGAGGCCATGCTCGGACGCGCGTTCGCATACATGCCGGGATTGCGCGAACTGAGCGCTATCCGTAGCTGGACCGGCCTGCGCGCGGCGACGCCCGACAAGCTGCCGCTGATCGGCCCGCATCCGGAGCTGGCGGGGGTGTGGATTGCCGCCGGACACGAGGGGCTGGGCATCACCACGGCGTTGGGAACGGCAAAACTGCTAGCGGCGCAGTTGGCAGGCCGTGCACCGGAGATCCCGGCCGAACCGTATCTGCCTTCCCGTCATATAGTTGTGGGGAGCGCGAAGAACCATGAGTAAGACCGTGCGAATCGTCCTCAACGGCGAGGACCGCGAAGTGCCGGCGGGCGCGACGCTGGCCTCGGCGCTGCTCGGGCTGGGGCTGACGCGGTTCCGCACGTCGGTCCACGCAGAGCCACGCGCGCCGTTATGCGGCATGGGAGTGTGCCAGGAGTGCCGGGTAACGGTGGACGGCCGGATGCACGTGCGCGCTTGCTTGCTGCCGTGCCGTGAAAGCATGCGGGTGGAGACGGACCTGTTATGAAGCGGCGCGAGTGCGATGTGCTGGTGGTGGGCGCCGGCCCGGCCGGGATCGCGGCGGCTTGCCGCGCCGCCAAGTGTGGGCGCAGTGTGTTGCTGGCCGACGAAAACCCGGCCTGCGGTGGACAGATCTGGCGCGCGGAACGGTCCTCCGCTCCAGAATCCGCCGCGGCGGCGTGGCTGGCGCGGCTGGCCTCCAGCGGGGCCGAGATCATGGCCGGCGCGGCGGCATTCGAGGCCGACGCCTCTGGGCGCCGGGTCTGGTTCGAGCGCGAATTCGAGACCGTCGAAGTCCGCTACGGCCGGCTGGTTCTGGCAACCGGCTCGCGCGAGCTATTCCTCCCGTTCCCCGGTTGGACAAGGCCCGGAGTGTTCGGCGCGGGCGGGGTGCAGGCACTGGTCAAAGGCGGATTTCCGGTGGCTAGGCGGCGGGTAGTGGTGGCCGGATCGGGGCCGCTGCTGTTTGCAGCCGCGAGGTTCCTGCGCCGACACGGGGCCGAGCTAGTGGCGATCTTTGAACAGACGTCGTGGAAGAGATTCTCTGGTTTTTCACGAGGCTTATGGAGATTCCCTCAGAAACTACTTGAGGCCGCAGGACTGGCCGTGGCGATGGCCGGCGTGCCACTACGCACCAATTGGTGGCTGGTGGGCGCCGGCAGCGACACAGATGGCCCTAACCAACTGGAGTGGATCGAAGTTAGCAATGGCGACAAGGTGGCAAGGGTGTGGTGCGACCTGCTGGCGTGCGGTTACGGCCTGCGGCCGAACACCGAGTTGGCGCAACTGCTGGGCTGTCGCCTGAAGGCGGGCGCGGTCGAAGTGGACTTGTTTCAGAACACCAGCGTGGATGGCGTTCTGGCGGCGGGAGAAGTCACGGGTATCGGGGGCGCGGAGCTGAGCCTGGAGGAGGGCAGCGTGGCCGGATATGCCGCCGCGGACCAAACCGGCCAGGCGCGCAAGCACTTCGCGGCGCGGGCCCGCTACCGCCGCTTTGCCGCGGAGCTGGAGCGGGCATTTGCGCTGCGCGAGGAGCTGAAAAGCGCCGTCACGGCGGAGACGATTGTGTGCCGCTGCGAGGACGTGCCGGCGGACCGGTTGGGCGAGTTCCGGTCGTGGAAAGAAGCCAAGATGGGTTCGCGCTGCGGCATGGGCGCGTGCCAGGGGAGAACGTGCGGCCCGGCGGCGGAGTTCCTGTACGGATGGGGCGCGGAGAGCGTTCGGCCGCCCGTGGTGACGGTGCGCGTGGGGACCCTGTCCGGAGAGCAGGACCGGGGCTGAGGCCGACGGCGACGGCTGCCATCCGGAGCCCGCGCGTGGCCTCGGGCAGGATTGCGATCCACGCTTCCGGCGACGGGTGCCGGCGTCCGCGAGTGTGTGGCCACCGGCGTGGGGGCGGGGCCGCGAATGTGCGCGTCTTGAAGCCGCGGGGCGAGCAGGTCAGCAGCGGCGACCAGGCAGAGGCTTTCTGCTTTTTCGCTCGCAACTTGTTGATTTTCCGTTGAAAACAGTGGTAATAATATACTTGACTGACCAACGGTTTTGATCCATAATCGAATCATGAAGGCCGTTCCGTTGACCCTACAAGACGCCATCAAGCACTTCTCCGACTTCGAGAACTGCCGCGAGTTCATGGTCCATCTGCGCTGGCCTGACGGCAAGGTGCAATGCCCTCGCTGTGGCTCTGAGCGCGTCGTGTGGCTTGCCAAAGCGCACCTGTTCAAGTGCTACGAGAAACATCAGCGCCCCAAGTTCTCTCTTAAGACCGGAACCGTCCTTGAGGACTCAGCCATCGGCCTCGACAAGTGGCTTGTCGCGGTTTGGCTGATCGTCAATTGCAAGAACGGAATCAGCAGCTACGAAATCTCCCGCGATCTCGGAGTCACCCAAAAGACCGCGTGGTTCATGCTTCACCGAATCCGACTGGCGATGCAAGATCCAACCGACGGCGGAAAGCTCGCCGGAGAGGTCGAAGTCGATGAGACCTTCATCGGTGGCCGAGCCCGCAATATGCACAAGGACCGCAGATTGAAAGCCCAGCAGGACGGACGAAACGAGGGCGGAAAAGCCATCGTGCTGGGATTACTAGAGCGCAAGGGGCGCGTCCGGGCTGCCGTTGTCCCAGACCGGAAGAACAAGACCATGCAACCCGTTGTCCAGGCGAACGTTCAAGCGGGTTCGCGAATTATGAGCGATGAACACGGCTCTTGGTGGAAGATGGACGACCTGTATATTCACGAGATGGTCAATCACTTTGAAGCCTACGTTAAGGGCAACGTCCACACTAATGGAATCGAGAACTTCTGGAGCCTACTCAAGCGAACCCTGCGCGGAAGCTATATCAGCGTCGAGCCGTTCCATCTGTTCCGCTACGTGGATGAGCAGGCGTTCCGCTTCAACACTCGCCAGATCTGCAATGACTTCGGGCGATTCGCCCTTGCCCTGTATCAGATCGTGGGCAAGCGCCTCACCTACAACGAACTAATCGGGAAGGAGGCAGAAACGGCAGCCTACTAAACCCCGCCAGGGCCGGGGGAAGCGGATTTCTTAGACTTGGGGCCGCGCTTGTGTGGATTGAGCGCGGCCTTTTTCTTATATTCGGCTTCGCGTCCCTGGATCTCGGCATGGGGCACCGCCAGCAGACGCCTCATCGCGCCCTGGAACCGGCCGAATGCCTGGGTGCCCTCGTCGAACGTCGTGGGCTTCATGGTTCTACTTTAACTCGCCTCGCCATACTGGGTTCGATCTCTTTTGTCGCACCAAATTATGTACCGGAACAGGTTGGTTGTGTTGTGGATGAGGCCGTGCTCGTTACGCCAAGCCAAATATCCTTCCCCGGACATGCCGGTAGCTTCTTGAAACGCAGCCATCTGCCGCTTTATGTCTTGGAACCATCCGATACTAACTGCGTTGATGTGAAACCTCTCGGTCTCGCGCAGGGCGATCCAAGATTTTCTTACAGGTCGGCGTACGGGACCAAAACGATTATCGAATACCTTCATCGCCTCTCGCGCGAAAAGATCTGCGACTTGGACTTTGGGGTGTTCGCGAGAGCATGCAAACGCAATTTCTCGGAAGATATAGTCCTTCCATTCCGGGGCTTCGCGGAATATGCCATACAGCAGCCCGGCGTTATGCTCA
>JBEKHU010000015.1:0-14248 GCA_050012115.1 Bryobacteraceae bacterium
GCTTTCGTGACACTGGGCGCAGGCGCGCGCGCCAATGTAGACGGGCCGGTTCGCCGGCGCTGCCCTGAGCAGCACCAGCGCCGCAATCAAACTCATGCCGGCCGTGATCAGACGGCCCCTGCTAGCCATCCGCCTCATTTCTGAACCTTCACCGCCCCCGCTTTGGTCGCCGTCGCCTCATGCGTGTAAGCCACGAATTGGTCGGCCTTCACATTCACGTGCTTCTCCACCTCGCCTCCGGGCCAGCGGATTTCGATTGAATCGGCATGGTCGGCCTTGCCCAGACCGAAGTTCAGCCTCGGATCCTGCGCCGACAGATAGCCGCGCGTCGGAATCATGTCCTCGAACAACTTCAGCCCGTTCGCCTCGACCGTCACCCGCGCTCCGTAGGCGTCGCGCGTCCCCGTGGGGAACTTGAGCCGCGGCCGCACCGTGATCCAGTGGTTCTGCGTACGCGTGTCGTTGCGCAGCAGAATCGCGTTGTCGTTGACGTTCACGATCACCAGGTCCATCTTGCCGTCGTTGTTGAAGTCGATCCCCGTCCCCCCGCGCCCGACGTGCTTCTCCTTGAAATGCGGCCCGGCCGAGTCCGAGACGTCCTCGAACGTCCCGTTGCCGCGGTTGCGCACCAGCGTGTTCTCCTGCGCGTACTCGTGATGCGCGTTGCCGTGCACCGTGAAGATGTCAAGCCAGCCGTCCAGGTCGTAATCGAACATCATCGCCGCCCAGCCCGCGTACTGGCCCATGGTCACCGCCAGCCCGGCCTTGTTCGTCCTGTACTCGAAGCCTTTGCCATCCCGCCGCTGCATCAGCAGGCTGCAATAGTTCAGGTCGGGAATGAACACATCCAGAAAACCATCCCGATCGAGGTCGCCCACCACCGGACCCATGTGCGCCACGCCTTGCCCGTTCTCGCTGTAAGCAATGTTCAGCTCGATCGCCTTTTCCTCGTACACGCCCTTCGAGTTCAGCTCGAAGTAGTAGTTCTCCATCGCGTCGTTGGTCGAAAGTAGCTCCAGCTTCCCGTTGTTGCGAAAGTCGGCCGCCGTAACGCTCATCGAGCGCCCGTCCGGCTTCCACAGTCCCATCTCTTTCGTGACGTCCGTGAAAGTGCCGTCGCCGTTGTTGCGGTACAGCAGATTCGGCTGCCCGTTGTAGCTCAGCGGCCCCGGGTAGCCCGCCGCGAGGAAAAAATCGCGGAACTTGCCGTCGTCGTACTGCAGGTAGTTGGCGATGTAGACGTCCAGGTAGCCGTCGTTGTTGTAGTCGTACCAGACCGCCGACAGGCTGAACCGCGCGTCGGTGAGCCCCGCCTTCGCCGCCACATCCGTGAACGTGCCGTCGCCATTGTTGTGGAACAGCTCGTTCTGCCCGTAGTTCAGCACCAGCAGATCCACGTTCCCGTCGTTGTCGTAATCGGCTGCCGCGCAGCCCAGCGAATAGTGCGAACCCCCGAGACCAGCTTGAACCGTGACATCGGTGAACGTGCCGTCGCCGTTATTCCGGAACAGGTGGTTCGACAGCTTCCCGCGCAGGTCGCGCCCTTCGTTGTCGTTGACTCCCTTGGTCCACTTGCCGTTCGGGAAGTAGATATCCATCAGCCCGTCGTTGTTGTAATCGAACACGCACACGCCCGTGCCCGTGCCCTTCACGATGTTGTCCATGTGATGGTCGCCAAAGCTCTGGCGGAAATTCAGCCCCGCGGCCTTGGTGACATCCGTGAAGTAGATCACGCCCTCGGGTGATTGCGGCTTTTCCTGGAAGGCGATCACGCCCACCGTGGAAACAGCGAGAAAAAGCACCAGCGCGACAGTACTCGACGCTCTCATTTGTGCGCTCCCGTATCGATCCACTCGACAATCGTTCTTTTCTCTTCGACGCTCAGCGGCGTCGCTCCCTGCGGCGGCATCGACTTCATCGCGGCGCCCGCGCTCGCCTTGTC
This sequence comes from Bryobacteraceae bacterium, assembly GCA_050012115.1. Taxonomy (GTDB): domain Bacteria; phylum Acidobacteriota; class Terriglobia; order Bryobacterales; family Bryobacteraceae; genus CAIVVT01. Next base: position 1,943 of record JBEKHU010000015.1, read on the forward strand.
CCACGACCGGGTCGTCTTCCGCCCCTGGATCGCCCACGCCAGCGGGCTCAGCCGCGCCGCCGCCGGATCCACCAGCTTCTTCCCCAACAGCTCCTCGTACGTCAAAGCTGGTTCCGCCTCGCCCCCGTGACACGCGCTCGTGGCGCATTTCGACTTCAGGATCGGCTGCACGTCCCGCTCGAACCGCACTTCACGCCGCTGTTCCGGAGCGATTGGCAACTGGTGGGCGCGTTTGCCCACCGCGTCGGCGAAAAGATTCTCCGGCGAAAGTTCGCCGTCCTCGTGGCACCCGATGCACCCGCGCTTGGCTTTGTTCTTCACCCAGATCCACGCGCAGCTCCGCAGCGCCATGCCGTCCGCGTCCAGAGTCTGGATCTGGATCGGCGCGTTCGCCGGCACCTGGATATGGAACGAGCCGTCGGCCTCGATATCGAACTCGCCCAGGAAGCGCTTCTCGATGTACGGCGACAACTCGCCCGCCAGCGCCTTCTCCCCCGCCTGGCGTGGCACGCCCTCGAGCACCCGTACCCGCTTCACCACCGTGCCGTCGTACACCGCGCCCTTCGGCAGATCCGTCGTGAACGCGCTCAGGCAGAACAGTTTGCCCGTCGGCTCCTTCTCATCCACCACCGACGAGCGCCCCACCGGCATCGGCCGCGCCTCCACTGCCTCCGGCTGAATCGAGTGCCGTTGCGGGTCGCCGAACAGTCTCACACCCTGGTTCGTCTTCAGATCGAACCGGTAGATGGCGAAAATGCCCGCTCCCTGCGCCGGCCGCATGGAAACCAGCACCTCGTCCTCGCCCAGCACCGAGGGCGCCAAGTATAGCCCGCTGCCCGGCTTCGTCAATTCTTTGTAGGAATGCAGGTTGCGCCGCAGATCCACGCTCGCCAGGTTGCCCGCCCCGTCCGGCGTAACACCGTCCGATTCCACGAACACCACCTTGCGCGACGGCGTCACGCACGGCGTCCGCTTGATCAGCCGCCCCTCGTCGGCCGCGAAAATCGCCACGTCGCTGCCGTCGAGATTGACGCCGAAGAGCGCCGCCCGCCCGGCGCCGCCCCAGGCCAGCGTATGCCGCTGCCAGGAGGAATAGACGATCCGCCCGTCCTCGTTCATCACCGGGTCGCCGTCGTCCGACGGGTTGTAGGTGAGCCGCCGCAGCCCGCTGCCGTCCAGCCGCGCCGAATACAGGCTCCACACCACCCCGGTTCCGTCTTCGCTCTGCCAGTTCCCGCCCGTGCCCGTGAAGCTGATCTGCGGCTCCGGCTGAGGGTCGTCCAGGTAGTAGATTTTCGACTGGTGGATCGGCTGCCGGCAGTCCCACGGCACGCTGACCACCTGCCGCACACCGCTCCCGTCAGCGTTCATCTCGTAAATCTGCCAGGGATCCGTGGCCGTCTTCCGGGCCGCGAAGAGAATCTTCTTCCCATCCCAGGACACGTTTGGGTCCGCCGCGCTGTGGAATCCGGCGGTCAGTACCTTCACTGTCCCCGCGGGGCTGAGCACAGCAATCCGCGCCCCCGTGAAAGCCTGCAACGCGACCGGGTTCGCCTGTCCACCCTGCCATTTCGCGCCCGCCGCCAGTTGCGTAAACACGATCGGTGGATGGGCCGCCGCGGCCGGCCCTTTCAAAGCATCCGCTGCGCCGAGCGCCACAATCCCCGTAAGAGCGAGCCACCCCGCGGTGTGAACGACTTTGTTCATCACGTACCCTCGCGCCGGCCATTCCTGCACGCCCTCGGCGCGGCCTCGGTTTGGCTTCCCGGCGTTACAGACCCCTTACTCGAATTCTACCTTGCGTCCATTCTATACTATTTCGCAGTCTTAACAACCTGGCCCCGTAATTCACTCGCCGCATTCGGCGATGAACTTCACTTCATCTCAGGAAGCGCCACTCGCCACCCCTGCCAACTCCTGTCGCCTCTTTGAGCGTCCCTTGTCGTTTTCCAGCTCCACCCGCACTGTGCGGACCAGCCGCGTCATCGACATTGACATGTGCTCCAGGACGTTAACCCATTCCTCGAGATGCTCTTCTCCCTGCGGAGTCAGCGAATAGACCCTTCTCGCGGGACCTCTGTGGTGCGTATCCCATCGTGATATGACGCAGCCGTTCTTCTCAAGTTGTCGCAATGTCCGGTACAGCGCCGCCGCTTCAATCTCCGCATCCGTCAACGCCAGCGCCGGCACTTCGGAAACCAGCTCGTATCCGTAAGAACGTCCCTTTTGTTTCAGTAAAAAGAGCAGTACCGGCTCGACGAACCGGTAGAGATTGCCCATGCCGCAGGTGCATGGATAACCCTTCGGATGGCGCGGGCAGACGCGCATTGGCTCCTCAAATCTCCCCTGTCTGGCGATAGCATATCCGCATTTTGGATATAGATGCAAGTTGCATCTACCTGGTCGACTGTAAAATCTCCGTTTCCAGCTCGATCTCCCCGTGACCCCATACTGTTTGCCGGCCAATGCCCGTGGAGCACGCCGCCCGCAGAATCGGCACAAACTCCCCCAACTCTCCTTCGTAGCGCACTGTTCCCCGAAAACCCGATAGCGGATGCGTTTGGCCGGTTCGTGCGCTCTTCCGGCTGCCACGAACGTTCTCCAGCCGTCCCGCCACGGCCCGCACCGCGCGCGCCCGTTCCCCCAGACCGCGGAAATCCAACGCCGGTTCTTCGCTGCCGTAGACCGCCTGCAAAGCGCTGACCCGGTCTCGTGCCCTCGCCGCCAGGACCGAAAAGGGCGTTAGCCCCACCCCGTCCCAGCCCTTCAACTCCGTGGGCGTGAGGAAGGAGACAGCCAGTCTCTTGCAGTCCTCGCTCGCCGTCAGGTCGAACGACTTGGTAACCGCGTGCAGGTCCTCCCATTCCAGTCCCACTCGCCCCGCGCCCAGTCCCGCCCGGGCCATTTGTCGCAACGCTTCTTCGAACACCCGCGCCAGCCCCGGCGCGAACAGGTTCAGACCGATTTCGAAGCTCTCCCCCGCCTCAAACGTCCGTCCGCCCAAGTGACGCACCCGCAACACAAAGGGCCGTGCTGCGTCGCGTAGCCCACTGGGTCCGCTGGCACGCCGGGGCCGGAAGTGCTCCTCTGGCAACACGAAACCCAGCGCGCCCCGGATCGGAACCGCCGCGTTGGCCGGGAACGCGAGTCGCGCCAGCGGCCTCACGCGAGCCCGCACGGCCAGCACCTGAAAGATGCACCCCTCGCCCATGGCCCTCTCATTCTGTCGCACCTCACTGCCCTCCGGCTACGTCGCTCCCGCCCTGCTGCAGCTTGACAACGGGTCTATGCTGGGGGTGGCAGTGAGCCCGGCGGCCCGCCATCCCTGCTCTTTGAGAACTCGAATACTTGGCGAATAGCAAATCGGAAGATAGCCGCTTAAGCTGCTCATTTTAAAAAGCAAAGTCGACAATTGGCTTTGCTCCTTCTGAAACATGCAAACGCGTCCGGCGCGCCCTTCGCACCCTCACTGGCAGAGCCGTTTGGGCAGGGCCGGCAAAGCCGTTGGGAGGCCTGAATGGATGCCCCCTCTGGCGACCCAATCCCCGGCCTTCAGCCGGCGTCCGTCGCGCATCCGTCTGCCGTCTCGCCCGCCCGCCCTTCGCACCCGGTCCGGCTTCGCTATGATGCAACCTGCAGGCCATGACGACTCTCACCCATCTCGAATGCAGCCTCTGCGCGCGCCAGTTTCCGGCTGGCCAGATCCTGAACTTGTGCCCCTGCGGCGGACCCCTGCTTGCCCGTTACGACCTCGCCGCCGCGCGCCAGAGCTGGAGCCGCGAATGGATCCTCTCGGGGCCCTCGTCCATGTGGCGCTACGCCCCCGTTCTGCCGGTCTCCAAACCCGCCTCCATGATCACCCTCGGCGAGGGCTGGACCCCGCTCATCCACTCGCAGGGCTTCGCCCGCGCCTGTGGCGCCGAGGACCTCTGGATCAAGGATGATGGCATCAACGCCACCGGCTCCTTCAAGGCCCGCGGCCTGGCCTGCTGCCTCTCGATGTGCCATGAGCTCGGCGTCGCCAAGATCGCTCTCGGCTCGGCCGGTAACGCGGCCAGCGCCGCCGCCGCCTATGCCGCCGCGGCCGGCATCGAGGCCCACATCTTCATGCCGCGCGACGTCCCGCAGGCCAACTACATCGAGTGCAAGAGCTACGGCGCCCACGTCACCCTCGTCGACGGGCTCATCTCCGACTGCGGCCGGATCGTCTCCGAACGCAAAGACGCCGAAGGCTGGTTCGACGTCAACACCCTCAAGGAGCCCTACCGCGTCGAAGGCAAGAAGACCATGGGCTACGAGATCGCCGAGCAGTTCCGCTGGACCCTGCCCGACGCCATTCTCTATCCCACCGGCGGCGGCGTCGGCCTCATCGGCATGTGGAAGGCTTTCGACGAGCTCGAGCAGCTCGGCTGGATCGGCCCGAAGCGGCCCAAGATGATCGTCGTCCAGGCCGCCGGCTGTGCGCCCCTCGTTCGCGCCTTCGAGCAGGGCGCTGAGCGCGCCGAGTTCTGGCACAACGCCGCCACCATCTCCAGCGGTCTGCGCGTGCCCAAGCCGCTCGGCGACTTCCTGATCCTGCGCGCCGTCCGCGACAGCAGCGGCACCTGCATCGCCATCCCCGATCGCGAGGCGCTTGAAGCTGGCGTCGAGTCGGCGCGCCTCGATGGCGTCTTCCCCGCCCCCGAGGGCGCGGCCTGCTTCGCCGCGGTCCGCCGGCTCCTGCGCTCCGGTTTCCTTAAACCCACGGAACGGATCGTCATCTACAACACCGGCACCGGCCTGAAGTATCTCGAGGCCTACTCGACCCTTTTCCCGCGAATTCTGGAATCGGAGGCCGACAAGCTGGGCGGCTTGATCACGCCGCGCTAACGCGCTCCTCCCCGCAACCGCGCAACCGCCTTTCAGCCAACTCTCCCTTGCCCGCCAACAACCGAAAACCATGTGCCGCCGCTGTGCATCCAATCACCATGGGCGGTTCGGCCGCCTGGGGTCTTGCCGAAATGCCGGGCCGCGTTTAAGATTGATCTTTTCAGGACCGGGGCCGCACCGGCCGATTAGGCTGCCAGGGGGCTGGCAGCGCAAGTATGGGTTTAGCGCAGCTCATCCCACAGCGGTGGGAAGATTTCGATCCGACGGACATCCAGCGGGAAGCCGCCATGTTCTACGGGCTCTTTTTGCGCGGCCACAACGCCGAGCAACTGAGACGCGACATCGAAATCCCCCGGGAGGTCTTCGACCGCTGGCTGCATCATCCGCTCTACGACGGCGACTTCCGCGAAAGTGTCAAGAGAACCTATTACTTTCGTAAGAAGGTCTTGGCCGTCTTCGACGAATTGATCGACCGCGAACGCATCCGCGTCCGCATGCAGTAGCTCGCTCCGAGCACCAACTCGGCTTCAGGCGCCCTATCTCAGCACCGCGCCCGGCCGTGTTTTCGCGATGGAAACACGGCGTTTCCACGGCAAACGCCGCCAAGTCGGAGCCCGGACGAAGGATATTTTGCCTGATCGCTTTCCGATCTGGTATGCTGGCTCGCTGAAGAATGGGTGCTTGTAGGCTGTGTTGGTCGGAAGTCACTGCTCACCTGAGTTCTCAGAAATGCCGTTTATCGGTCGGCTTTCGGTGTAGGATGGCGAATATTAGACGAAAGTGGACCATTCTGGAGCAGTGAAGTAGTACTCACATTACTCCTCTTGATTGAGTACCAATTCTTCTTTACAATGCATTCATCGGACAAAACCGGCCGATGAGCCGGTGAGATTGACATTTTTTCGCGTGAGCGGCGGTACTGTGAGCTTGGCAAGCGCTAAAACGGGAGACAGATCGGCATCATGGATGCGAGTGGAGATAAGGCCAGGATCCGCGTGGTCATTGCGGATGACCACCCGATCGTAAGGGACGGGCTCCGCAGATTATTGACAGCAGAGGAGGATATAGACGTAGTTGGCGAGGCGGCTGATGGGCAGGAGCTGTTGCAGAATCTGCAGGCTTGGCGCCCGGACGTGATTCTGCTCGACCTGCGGATGCCGAACACCGACGGGTTGACGGCGCTGCAGACGATGCAAAGCGCCAACGATCCCGCAAAGGTCATCATCCTCACCGCCTCGGACGATAAGAACGAGTTCGTCCAGGCCATGAAACTGGGCTGCGCCGGGATCGTGTTGAAGCAGACTTCGGCCGAACTGATCGTCAAGAGCATCCGCAAAGTTCATTCGGGCGAGATCTGGCTCGACGCCCAGACCACGAAAGCCGTCATGCGCCAGTTCGCCACCACCGAGGCCGCGACCGCCGTCGGTAAGACCCGGGAGCGCGCACCGTTGAGCGCCCGCGAACGCGAGATCGTGGCTCTCGTGGCTCAGGGTTACAAGAACAAAGAGATGGCCGAGAAGATGTTCATCTCCGAGCAGACGGTCAAGAACCATCTGCACAACATCTTCGACAAACTGGGCGTCTCCGACCGTCTCGAACTGGCCTTGTACGCCATCCACAAGGGTCTGCATCTGCCTAATCCCGAGGAGGAGAAGTAGTCCTTCCGGCCGTCGCGCGCCCGGCGCCACGCTAACGCATTGCAGTGCGTTCCGTGATGTCCCCGGCCGGTGCGGCGTTCTTGCGGTGTGTGCCAGCGCCGGCGACCGCGACTCAGCCGCAGTTGGGTTACGCCCTGCCAATGCGAGCATTTCCTTGAAAACCAAGTGCGCTGCCTGCAGCGGTTTCTCTTCCTCCCTCGACGGCTCCCCTCTCGCCTGCTCGGCCGCCTCGACAGCACGCCGGTTTCCCACGCCGCCGGCACGCTCATATCTGTAGAAGGATTCATCGAATCCTGACGAAATGCCTTGCATTGGACCTTGCCGGGAGCCTAGGATCAATGCAGGAGAACTTTGAGATGCGATTGTCTCTTAAGTGGCTGATACCGCTCTTTCTATTGAGCGTGGCTGCCCCTCCGATGCTTTTCGCTCAAGACACGCTTCCTCGCTTTACCTCAGTCGATCCTACCGCCGGCAAGGTCGGCACGGTGATCACCGTCACCGGCGAGAACATTGGGAAGAACATAGTAGCCAAGCTCTACTTTACCGACGGGCAGAACGACATCGAAGTGCAGGCGACGGAACAAACGGAAACGTCTTTGAAGGTGAAGATCCCGGAAAAGGCAAAAGTGGGTATCCGCTACCGGCTCATGATTCTGACCCGCGGCAAGGACCCCAAGCTGATCGAACAGCCGGTGCGAGTCGAAGTTCAGGAGTAGGGCCCGTGCCCCGCTGGTAAGATCGGAGAGAACACGGCCCCCGTGCCGTGGCCGCCGGTCATGACAGCTCTCCAACACCCCTACGAATACGACCTGGTCGTCATCGGTTCCGGCCCCGCAGGCATGCGCGCCGCCATCCAGGCCGCCAAAGCTGGCCGGCGTGTCGCGCTGGCCGAGAGGAAAACCGTGGTCGGCGGCGTCTCCGTCAACACCGGCACGATTCCTTCGAAAACCTTCCGCGAAGCCGTCCTCGAGCTCTCGGGCTACCGCGACCGCGAGTTCCACGGCTTGGCCTGGACCGTGCGGCAGAAGATCTCAGCGGCCGATCTGCTGGACCGCGTGGGCACGGTCATACGCCACGAAATCGACGTAACGCGCTATCAACTGCTACGCAATAACATCGAATTGATCGAGGCCGCCGCGTCCTTTTTGGACGAGCACACGCTGCGGCTCGAGCACGCCGAGGGCGGCACGCGCGCGGTCACTGCCGACAAGATCCTGATCGCCACCGGCACCGAGGCGACGCGCGACCCGCACATCCCTTTCGACGGCAGCACAATCCTCACCAGCGATGACATTCTGCATCTCGATGCCCTGCCGCGCACGTTAGCGGTGGTCGGCGCGGGCGTGATCGGCTGCGAGTACGCCTCCATGTTCGCCGCGCTCGGGGTCCGCGTTACGCTGGTCGACCGGCGCGCGCGGCTGCTGCCTTTCGTCGACAGCGAGATCGCCGAAACCCTGGCCTATCACCTGCGCGAGAACCGGGTCACGATGCGCCTCAACGAGTCCGTCTCGACCATCGAGAAGTATGAGGACGCCGGCGGCGCCCGCATCCGCCTGGTTCTCGAAAGCAGCAAGCACATCGTCGCCGACAAGGCGCTCTACTCGATCGGACGCACTGGCACCACCGCCCGCCTCAACCTCGCCGCCGCCGGCCTCGCCACCGACGAGCGCGGCCGGCTCGGCGTCAACGAGCATTACCAGACCGCTGTCCCCAACATCTATGCCGCGGGCGACGTCATCGGCTTCCCGAGTCTCTCTTCGACCTCGATGGAACAGGGCCGGCTGGCCGCCTGCCACATGTTCGGCCTGCAGGCCAACAGCTTCCCCCAGTTCCTGCCCTACGGCATTTACACCATTCCCGAGATCTCCATGGTGGGCCGCAACGAGGAGGAGCTGACCCACGACGGCGTGCAATACGAGGTCGGCAAGGCGCGCTATCGCGAGATCGCCCGCGGCCAGATCATCGGCGACACCACCGGCCTGCTGAAGCTGCTCTTCCACGGTCAGACGCGGCAACTGCTGGGCGTGCACATCATTGGCCACGGCGCCAGCGAACTGGTGCACATCGGCCAGGCCGTGCTGGCCTTCGGCGGCAAGATCGATTACTTCGTCGATACGGTCTTCAACTACCCGACGCTGGCCGAATGCTACAAGTCGGCCGCCTTCGACGGCCTGAATCGCATGGGCTGGCCGGGTCCGATGGCGCCGGGCGTCCCTGATTCTCCGGCCGGCGGCTGAGCGGCCGCTACTATCATCACGGCAGGAATTCGGCGGGCAGCGGCCGCTCCGGACTTTCCGCGTCCCAATAGATGGTGACCACGCGCCACTGCGCGCCGTCGAAGAACAGTTGAATACTGTTGATGCCGCGCGCGAACGGCTTCTCGTCGTCCGCAGAGTGGCCGCTGGCATAGGTGCTGAAGGCATGCAGCAGCGCGCCGTAGCGCACTTCACGCCGTGCAATCTCGCGCTCGAAAAAGCCGGACTTCTCCATCACCGGAGCGGCCCGCGCGATGTACTCGTCGACGCTCAGCGTGCGCACCTCCGCGCGGCCCTGCGGGGGCCTCGCGACCGGGATCAGCCGCGCTCCGGGCACAAACAGGTTGCGGAAACGCTCCCAGTCGCGCGCCTGCCCCGCCGGGCCGGAGATGACTTCATACAGCGCCGTGAGCAGTTTGTCCGGCGAGGACAGGTCCTCGGCCCGGGCCCCGGCCACTGGTTTGCCCGGCGCGGGGGGTGTCTGTCCCGCCGCCGGCGCTGTGCCATAGCCCGCTCCGCTCGTTGCCACGAGCACGATGACCATCAATATCCGCTTCATTTTCAACTCATTTGAGAATACTGGTTCCGCACGGCTACTGAACTGCAGCGGGTTCCGGCGCCGGGCCTGTTCGCGGCCTGCCGCGTCGGGGAACAGCTCTGCCGTGTACAGTCGCCTGCACATCCTCCAGCCGGGGCGGTCCTCCCGCGCCTGGCTCGCCCTTCGCTCCGACACCGGACCGCACGCCGCCGCGCCCGCGCCGCTACATTGGAGTGAGGGGTCCGGATTGGAGCAAGCGGAGGCGAGGCCGTGGAACGTGTGCTGACAATGCTTCTGGCCGGAGGCGCCGGCGAGCGCATGGCGCCGCTCAGCCGCCGGCAGGCCAAGCCCGCCGTCCGTTTCGGCGGCTACTACCGCCTGATCGATTTCACGCTTTCTAATTGCGTCAACTCCGGCCTGCGCCAGATCTTCTGCCTCACCCAGTACAAAGCACTCGAACTCTCCCGCCACATCCGCGAGGGCTGGAACCTCTTTTCAGGCGAATTGGGTGAATTCATCGAAGTGATGCCGCCCATGCAGCGCATGCACTCTGGCTGGTACCTGGGCACGGCCGACGCGGTGTACCAGAATATCGCCAGCATCTTCGACCAGAACCCGACCCAGGTGTTGATCGTTTCCGGCGACCAAATCTACAAGATGAATTACCACGAGATGCTGGACGCGCATCGTGCCGCCGGAGCCGCCGCCACGGTCGCCACCCTCCAGGCCGACCCCGCCGAGGCCTGTCGCTTCGGCGTCGCCGACATCGATCCCGCCTCGCACCTGATCCGCGGATTCGAGGAGAAGCCCGATCCGGCGCGCGCCGCGCGCTCGACCTTCGATCCTTCCATGATCAGCGTTTCGATGGGCGTCTACATCTTCGAAACCAATGTCCTGCTCGGCCTGCTCAGCGACGACGCCGCCAACCCCGACTCCGCGCACGACTTCGGCCGGGACATCATCCCCTCCATGCTCGGCCGCTGGCCCGTGCTGGCCTTCGATTTCCACGACCTGAACGCCAAGCGGGCCCGCTACTGGCGCGACGTCGGCACGCTCGACGCTTATTACGAAGCCAATATGGACCTGGTCAGCGTGGAGCCGGAGTTCAACCTGTATTCGACCGACTGGCCGGTGCGCACCAGAGTGCCCCAGGCGCCGCCGGCCAAATTCGTCTTCGCGCAGGAAGGGCGGCGCATGGGCGTAGCGACCGATTCCCTGGTCTCGCCCGGCGTCATCGTCAGCGGCGGCCGGGTCCACCGCAGCATCCTGTCTCCGGGCGTCCGGGTGAACAGTTATTGCGAAATCGAAGGCTCCATTTTATTGGATAAGGTCCAGATCGGCCGCTATTCCCGGCTGCGCAATTGCATTGTCGATGAAGGCACTCTCCTGCCCGAGAGAACGGTCGCCGGCGAGGACCCCGCCGCCGACCGGGAGCGCGGCTGGTATGTCACGGAAGGCGGCGTCACCGTTATTGCTTGACGCCCGATTGTGGCCTGGCCCCCACTGCCCATCGCGGAGATGCATAATGGGCACAGCCCACCCTAGGAATGTCATCATATGCAACTCAGTCACGACGAAGCCAAGCTGCTCACCGGATTCATCCTCTCCGAGTACGAGCGCGAGCGCACGACGACGGCCAAAGTCCTGGAGGCCATTCCGTCCGGTAAGGAGGACTACGCCCCCGATCCAAAGTCGATGGGCGCGCTCAAACTCGCCTGGCACATCGCCGGCTCCGAGCTGTATTTCTTTGAGGGCGCGATCCAGGGCGCGTTCCCCAAGTCGGAACCGGACCCGCCCGCCTCCATCCATGGCATAGCCGGCCTGCTCGCCTGGTACAACGCCAAACTGCCCGCACAGATCGACAAGGCCAAGTCCCTCTCCGGCGAGGCTCTCTCGCGCCTGATCGACTTTCATGGCATCATGAAGATCCCCGCCTACGCCGTGCTGCAGCTGATGCTGAAGCACTCCATCCACCACCGCGGCCAGTTGTCCACGTATCTGCGGCCGATGGGCGGCAAAGTGCCGTCGATTTACGGCCCCAGCGCCGATACGAAGTAGCCGCGCCCGCTCGCAATCCCGGAAGGTCCGAACGCACGTTGTCGTGCGATATTAAGGAAATGACATCCTTTGTGCGCCTGCTCGGCCTGGCGCTCTTCGCCTCGCTCCTGTTCGGTGACTCGGTCACGCTCAACAATGGCGACCGCATCAGCGGCAAAGTGCTTAAGACGGACGGAAACGCGGTGGTCATCAAGACCACCTATGCGGGCGAAGTGAAAATTGACCTCGCGTCGGTAACCGCCCTAACCACCGACGAGCCCCTCAACGTGGTGTTGAAGAGCGGCCAGACCACGCGCGGCAAGCTGGCCCTGAACGACGGCCAGCTGCGTGTGGACAACGGCGCGCCGGCCAAACTCGCCGACCTCACCGCCATCCGCGACGACGCCGCGCAGCAGGCCTGGCAGCGCGAGGACGCGCGGCAGCACCATCCCAAGCTGCTCGACTTCTGGGCCGGCGCCCTGACCTTCGGCCTGGCCGAGGCCAAGGGCAACTCCAGCGCCACCACCTTCAACACCAGCGCGGCGGCCTCGCGCGTCGCCGGCAAGGATAAGCTCTCGCTGTACTTCAACCAGGTCTACGCCACGCAGAGCACCACCCTGCCCTACGGCGAAACGGCCAACCGCATTGGAGCCGGCGCCAGCCTCAACCGCGACCTCGCGCCCAAGCTGTACGTCTTCGCCACCAACGACTACGACTATGACAAGTTCCTCGGTCTGGACCTGCGCAGCGTCTTTGGCGGCGGCTTCGGCTACCACGCCTGGAAGAGCAGCCGCGGCTATCTCGACATCGGCGGCGGCGCCGACTACAACCATGAAAAGTACGACACCGGCCTGAGCCACAACTCGGCCGAAGTGCTGGTGACCGAGGAGCTGTCGCTCAAACTGCTGGCGAAGCTGAAACTGCAGGAGCGGTCCGCGCTCTACCCCAA
>JBEKHU010000016.1:0-14208 GCA_050012115.1 Bryobacteraceae bacterium
TCCCGTGGCCGTGCCCGCCCCCGCACCCTCCAGCCTCAGCCTGCCGCGGAGTTCGAAGGCCAGCGCGAATTGCAGCGTCACTTCCAGTTCGCCTCCGCTCAGGTCGACCTCCTGCCGCGCCACGTACACGCGGCCGTCGATCGTCACCTCCCCGCTCAGCTCGTACCTTCCCGGCTGCAGGTTCTGGTATTCGAAGCGTCCCCCGGCCGGAAATCCGCCCCCCCAGTTGGTCATCGTGTCGGAACTGCCCGGCGCATCCGTCAGCTGAACGCTGATATTGGGCCGATTCAGCGGCTGGGGCGGGGGCGGCGCGTCGGGCGAGATCTCACCCGTCTCCGGCAGTGGAAGTTGCACCGGCAATTGCGCCTGTACGCCCAACTTGATCGGCCGGATCACCTGCATGGGGATCTCCACGCCCTCCACCGTTTGTCCCGGTCCCACCTCGATCTCCCGTGCCTCGTGCCGCAGCGCCGTGCCCGGGGCGTAGGTCGTGGCGTACCCCAGGCGGTTGTTCTGCTCCTCCGCCGGGTCGGCCGTATTCACCAACGGGATGGTTTCGAACTGCTTGCTGGCCGAGACCAGATACCGTCCCGGCACGACGCCGAACAGCCGGAAGCGGCCCTTGTCGTCAGTCTGCGCGTAGCGCCACGGCGCCCAGCCCAGCTTGCCGCGCGCGAACTGCCGCCGCAGCGCCTGTACGCTCGCCTGTGTCAACGGTTCGCCGTCCGCGCCCGTCACCGTCCCCGTGATCACGCCCAGTCGCGGAAGCCGGATCGTCAGGTCCGCGATGTTCTCGCCCGCGCCCAGCTCGATCACCCGCCCCTCGCCGGACGGCCGGCGGGCGCCGTAGGCCATTCTCCCGTAGCCCCTTCTGGAGACGTCGATGCGGTATTTGCCCGGCGGGAGCGCCCGCAGCACGAATCGCCCGTCGCCATCCGACGGCGTCATCCCCCAGACGTTCCGGGGGCCCTCGAGATGAACCACGACCCGCGCCCGGTGCAGCGGCGCGCCGGTCGTGGCGTCCACTACTTTGCCGGCGATCGAGCCGGACCCGGCGCTTTGCGCGCGCACGCCGGCGAGCAGAACCAACAGAACCGCGGATGTGTGTAGGAACCGACGCATCGCGCTGCGCACCTACCAGGATCGCCTATTTCGCCCCGGCCTCCCGACCGTGTCGGAGATCGCGCAGACGCCGTTCCGGGAGACAGGCGAACCTCCACCTCGCCGCCGGGCGCATCAGGCGAACCGCACAGCCAGGACCCTAGACGCATCCAGCGCGCTTTGGTTACGGCCGGGGGGACAGACGCGGCTCGACTGGGCGGAGCTGCGGCGCGCGCCCGGACAAACCCGGGCCGCGCTGCTTTGTGACCAACTTCGTCCTTGCCGCCGGTCCGGAGATGGAGAAGGCCGGGGGGCGCCCGGCCTCGGGTCTACTTCTTAGCGTTGGCCTTGGCTTGGCAGCCTTCCAGCACGTGCTTGTGCTCGGCGTAGCACTTGCCGACGTCGTTCAAATCCTTCTTACCTGCCGTGACGTGGCACGTCGTGCATTTCGTGCCTTTCTCTTTCTTCTGGTACTCCGGCTTGGCAAATGAAGGATTGCTCGCAACGAACAGGCCGGCCATCAGGACGGCGGCGGGAATCGTCAGTCTCAAAACGCGCATGAACTTCTCCAATCTGGTGTTATCAATCGGTCTCGTGGTGAACCCACAATACGGAGACGATATCACGTTTCCCCCGGTTGCCGGACCACCGCCTGCCGGGACGCCAATTGGCACTAGGGAATCCGCCTGAAACCGGCTATTGAAGCCCGCTCACTTTCGACGCCGCATCCCATCTCTTTCGGAGGTCGCCAGCGGGCCTGCATTCGTCCTCGTGCCCCTCGAGAACCGCAAATGCACCGCGATTCCACTGCAAGAACACCGTGAAAACACCGTAAAACACCGCAATATCACCGGTGCAAACACGATTTTTCACGGTGATTTCACGGTGAAGACATGGTTTTTCACGGTGATTTCTCGCCTCCACATACAATGAAAGTGGATTGCACACCGCCGCCATGATCCACGTGCTTGGGGCCGGGCTGGCCGGCAGCGAAGCCGCGTGGCAGCTCAGTCGCGCGGGCCTGGGCTGCATTCTCCACGAGATGCGGCCCGTGCGCCAGACCCAGGCGCACCGCAGCGGCGATTTCGCCGAACTGGTCTGTTCCAACTCGTTGAAAAGCGACAGTCCAGAGACCGCGTCGTGGCTGCTGAAGCAGGAACTGCGCCGCCTCGGCTCGCTGGCCATGCAGGCCGCCGAAACCGCTCGCGTGCCGGGCGGGCATGCGCTCACAGTGGACCGGGCCGTGTTCGCCGCGACCATAACGGCGGCGCTGGAAGGCGCGCCGGGCGTCGAGGTCCGCCGCGAGGAGGTCCTGCAGATTCCCGAGGACGGCATCGTCCTCGTGGCCACCGGCCCGCTGACTTCCGGCGCGCTCGCCGCCGATATCGCCCGCCGCACGGGCAGCGAGCGGCTGTACTTCTACGACTCGATCAGTCCGATCGTCGACGCCTCGACCATCGACCGCTCACAGGTGTTCGCGGCCTCGCGCTATGGCAAATCCATCGACGGCGGCGACGACTACCTGAATTGCCCGCTGAGCCGGGCACAGTACGAGGCGTTCGTCGATGCCGTGCTGGCGGCTGAAAGCGCCGCGCCGCACATCGAGGACGACGCCGAGATCCAGCAGGGGCGGGTCCCGTTCTTCGAGGCCTGCCTGCCGATCGAAGAACTGGCGCGGCGCGGTCGCGAGACGCTGCGCTTCGGCCCGATGAAGCCCGTCGGCTTGATGGAGCCGCGCACCGGGCGCCGGGCCCATGCCATCGTGCAGCTACGCCAGGAGACGCAGCGCGCCGACAGCTATAACCTGGTCGGCTTCCAGAATCATATGACGTTTCCCGCGCAGAAGCGCGTCCTCCGCCTGATCCCGGGCCTTGAAAACGCCGAGTTCCTGCGCTACGGGCAGATGCACCGCAACACTTACATCAACGCGCCGCAGTTGCTGACGCCGGCGCTGCAGCTCAGCTCCGAGCCGCGGGTCTTCTTCGCCGGGCAGATCTCGGGCGTCGAAGGCTATGTGGAGTCGATCGCCACGGGCCTGATGGCCGGGCGCTTCGCCACGGCGCTCGCGCTGGGAGAGCCGTTGCGGCCGCTGCCCCGCGAGACCGCCCTGGGCTCGCTGGCGCACTACCTCACCCGCGCCGACCCCAGACATTACCAGCCCGCCAACATCGCCTTCGACCTTCTGCCGGGGCTCGATGAGGAGCTGAAACGCAAGCTGCGCCACGATCGCAAGGCCCGCCACGCCGAGGTCTGCCGGCGCGCGCAGACGGCGATGGACGAGTACTTGGGCGAGTCGTTGGGCGAGTCGTTGTGCGCGCCCGCGGAGGAGGACCATGCCACTCCCCGCTGACGACGAACTCGCGCGCCGCATGGGGCAATACCTGGACGAGCTGCGCCGTCAGAACGCCTCCACCCACACGGTGCGCAACTACCAGTCCGATCTGGCGCAGTTCCACGACTACCTGGCCCGCGCCGGCACGCCGCCTCCGCCGGCCGAGATCGATGTGCTGTTGATCCGCGAGTGGATGGGTTCGCTCTACGCCGCCGACCTGCAGCGCGTCTCCATCCGCCGCAAGCTCTCGGCGTTGCGCGGATTCCTCGAATACTGCCTGCGCGAGGGCCTGATCGCGATCAACCCCGCCGCGCTGGTCCAGACGCCCAAGATCCCGCGCAAACTGCCCGACGTACCCACCGAGGAACAGACCGTGGCCCTGCTCGACGGCGCGGAAGCCGGCAAGCTGGAGCGCCCCATGCCGGAGCGCGATCGCGCCCTACTCGAGATGCTTTACGGCTGCGGCGTCCGCGTCAGCGAACTGGTCTGGATGAACGCCGGCGACATCGACTTCCACGAAGGCTGGGTGCGTGTCCGCGGCAAGCGCAAGAAGGAGCGCCAGGTGCCCGTTCCGTCTCAAACCCTGGAGGCGCTACGGACGTGGATGGAGGTCCGCCCGGTCCAATCCGGCGCGGCGCCGGAGCAACAGGCCGTGTTCCTCAACCACCGCGGCCGCCGCCTGACCGAGCGCGGCGCCAGCGGCATCCTGAAGATGTACGCCATCGCTCTGCTGGGCGATTCCTCGCTGCACCCGCACAGCCTGCGCCACGCCTACGCCACGCACCTGCTGCGCGCCGGCGCCGACCTGCGCGCGATCCAGGAACTGCTGGGCCACGCCAGCCTCTCGACGACGCAGCGCTACACGCAGCTCTCGCTGCTCGACCTGATGCAGGTCTACGACAAGGCTCATCCAAGGGCAAAATGACGCCTCGCGGTGGTGCGATTCCTCGCCGCCGACAAAGGAAAACCGCCAGAATATGGCGAGGCGCTTCTATAAGTAGTTGATAATACAGCGGTTATTTTCGTATTCCGCCAAAAATGGCGGAATAGCCTTTCTCCGACGCTCCTTCCGCGCCCCGTCCCACGCGCTGCGAGCAGCCCTCACAACAGCAGTAGAATGGTGGCGATTCGTCTTCAAGGAACCATCGTGCGTGCAATCCAATTCCTGAAACACTCCGCACTTCCGTTGGCCGCTCTCGCGGCTCTGCTCGTGACTGCCCTGCCGGCCGCGGACGTGGTGTTGAAACGCGGGTCGGATCAGGTTGAGGTGCTAATCGCCGGAGCGCCTTTCACGACTTACTACTTCTCCCCCGCTGTCGCCAAGCCCTATCTGATGCCGCTGCGCACGCCGTCCGGCGTCATCCTCACGCGCGGCTTCCCTGTCGGCAACGACATCGGTAGCGCCAACCCGAAGGAATCCTCGTTCGAACCGCACCAGCGCCCGTTGTACTTCGGCCACGGCAACATCGACGGTCTGGATTTCTGGGGCGAGCAGGCCTTCGACAAGTACTTCACCGACCACGCCCATCAGGCCTACGGCCACATGGCGGTGGTGAAGGTCGAAGTTGAGCCTTCCGCGGCCCGCGTGCGCGCCCGCTTCCGCCTCGAGGATCCGAACCAGCGTGTAATCGGCGAGGAGACCCAGACCTACACCTTCGGCGGCGACGGCCAGACGCGCATCATCGATTGCGAATTCGTCCTGCACGCCACCGTCGGCCCGCTGGTGCTGGGCGACACCAAGGAGGGCACCTTCGGCATCCGCCTGGCGCGGGAACTGAGCGCGCCCAACGACCATATGATCAGCTCCAACGGTGCCCGCGGCGAGCCCGCCATCTGGGGCAGACCCGCCGATTGGGTCGCTTATTCCGGCGCTATTGCCGGCAAGGCGGTCGGCATCGCCGTCTTCGATGCCCCGACCAGTTTCCGCCACCCCACGACCTGGCACGCCCGCGCCTACGGCCTGTTCTCCGCCAACCCCTTCGGCCGCCGCGCCTTCTCGCGCGACAAGAACCAGGACGGAAGCTGGACGATCCCCGAAGGCGAGTCGATCACCTTCCGCTACCGCGTCGTCCTCTACGATGGAGAATTGCCGCCGACCCACCTGGCGGAAATGTACAGCCAATATTCACAGAGCGAAGGAGCACGCCGATGAACCGCCGCCATTTTCTGATGGGCGCCGCCGCCGCCAGCGCGGCCCCGCGCGCTAGCCTGCTGGCCAGCCCCAACGACACCGTGCGCGTGGCCTGCGTCGGCGTCCACGCCCAGGGCCGGGCGCATATTGAGCATTACGCCAAAATGCCCAACGTCGAGATCGCCGCCGTGTGCGACATCGACGAATCCGTTCTCACCGCGCGGCTCGCCGATATCGAGAAGTTGGGCCACAAGCGGCCCGCGGGCTTCACCGATTTCCGCAAGCTGCTCGAGGACAAGAGCATCGACGCGGTCTCCATCGCCACGCCCAACCACCACCACACGCTCCAGACCATCTGGGCCTGCCAGGCCGGCAAGGATGTCTACGTCGAGAAGCCCTGCTCGCACGACATGTTCGAGGCCCGCCAGATCTCGGTGGTGATGGAGAAGTACGGGCGCATCGTGCAGCACGGCACCAACAGCCGCTCGGGCATCGCGCGCGAGGCCGTTGGCAAGATCCACGACGGCCTGGTCGGCGACGTCTACATGGCCCGCGGGCTGTGCTTCAAGTGGCGCGATACGATTGGCCGCGCGCCCGTTTCGCCGGTGCCCCCGGGCGTGCACTACGACCTGTGGCTCGGGCCCGCGCCGCTGCACCCCTTCACGCAGAACCGTTTCCATTACAAATGGCACTGGTTCTGGGACTACGGCAACGGCGACTTCGGCAACCAGGGCATCCATCAGATCGACGTAGCCCGCTGGGGGCTCGGCGTCACCTACCCTACCAAGGTCAGCGCCATAGGTGGCCACGTCATGTTCGACGACGACCAGGAGACGCCCAACGTGCTCGCCGCCAGCTTCGAGTTCGACGCCGGCGGGAAGAAGAAGCTGCTGAACTTCGAGGTCCGCCATTGGATCACCAATCATGAAGCGGGCATGGGCGAGAACGGTGCCTCCCCCAATACAGTCGGCACGGTTTTCTACGGCCCCAAAGGCTACGTGGCGATCTGGGACGAGGACAACGGGCGCTATGAGAGCTTCCTCGGCAAGGAGCAGAGCCGCGGGCCTTCCGGCTCGGATATCGGCAACAATTGGGCCAATTTCATCGCCGCCGTGCGCAGCCGCAAGCGTTCCGACCTGAACGCGCCGATCGAGGAGGGCGCCCTCTCGACGGTGCTGCTGCACCTGGCCAACATCTCTTATCGCGTCGGCCGCACGCTGTATTTCGACCCGCAGACCTTCTCCTGCAAGGGCGACGCAGAGGCCAACGCGTATCTCCGGCGCCGCTACCGGCCGGAGTTTACCGTGCCCGAACTGGTTTAGGAGTTCCTATGCTGATCCGCCTTGCCCTGCTGGCCGCGGCGCTGGCCGCTCTCGCCCCGGCGCAATCGAACGTCATCGCGCGGCCGAAGATGATCGACGACGTGCTGGTCAATCCCAACATGGGCATCCAGACCTTCCAGCACTATGCGCGCCAGCCGCTGTTCGCGGGCACGCGCTGGTCCGAGGTCGGCCCCGAGGTCGCCGCGCCGGACGCGCGCGAACCGGTGGACTTCCCCGCCTCCTCGGTCGCCTACCTGCGCTGGTTCTGGTCGCAACTCGAGCCCGAGCGCGGCCATTATCGTTGGGAGATCCTGGACACCGCCCTCGTTGAAGCACGGAAGCACAACCAGTCGCTGGCCATCCGGCTGATGCCCTATGACCAGACGAGCCCGCTGCCGGAGTGGTACCGCAATTCCGGCGCGCGGCGCGCCAACAAGCCCTCGGATGAGGACGGCAGAATCTGGTCGCCGGATGCCTCCGACCCGCTCTATATCCAAGCCTGGAGCGCGCTGGTGCGCGAGGCCGGCAAGCGCTACGACGGCCATCCGGATCTCGATTCGGTCGACATCTCGACCGTCGGCTACTGGGGCGAGGGTTGGGGGCCGTACCTGCCCGAGTGGCCGGTTCACAAGGCACTGCTGGACGTCTATTTCGAGGCCTTCCCGCGCACGCCGCTGCTGATGAACTTCGATCAACTGGACGCGCTGGTCTACGCCACCAAGCGCGGCGCGGGCTGGCGCCTGGACTGCTGGGGTGACATGGGCCGGCCCGGCCACCCCAACTGGTCGCACATGTTCGACCTGTATCCCGAGCAATTGGCGCGCGCCAACGCGCAGGACGTATGGCGCCAGGCACCGGTGTCGCTGGAAGCCTGCGGCGTGCCCGGAACTTGGAAGAAATGGGGCTTCGAGTTGAAGCCCATCTTCGACCAGGCGCTGCGCTGGCACGTCTCCACCGTCAACATCAAATCCACCGCCATCCCCGCCGAATGGAAGGCCGGCTTCGACGAGTTTCAGAAGCAGATCGGCTACCGCTTCGCCCTGCGCCGCTTCGAGCATCCGGCGCAGGCGCGTCCGGGCAGCATGATTCCGATTTCGATGTGGTGGTTCAACGCCGGCGTCGCGCCGGTCTATCGCGAATATCAGCTGGCGCTGGAACTGCGCTCGGCCGAGCGTGCCGCCCGCATCCCGCTCTCCGCGGACGTGCGCAAATGGCTCCCCGGCGATTCAGTCTACGAGGGCACGGTGTACGTCGACGCCGCGCTGCCGCCGGGCGAGTACCGGCTGAGAGTCGCCCTGCTCGACCCGCGCACCGGCCAGCCCGCGTTGCGGCTGGCCATCGCGGGACGCCAGCCGGACGGCTGGTACGACGTCAGCGCCATCCAGATCCGCTGAGGAGACTGCGTCCTTTCGGGCGTTGGCTGACGGTCCTGAGTCCTGGCGGCCTGAGGGGCGGCCATCAGGGCTGGGGCCATGTTTCTTTCGAGGCCCTGCGCCGGGGCCGGCAGACGGAGTAACTCGTCCGGGACCGGCAGTTCGATCGGCACGTTGTCGACGCTCCATCCGGGGGCGTTGATGTAACGGGCGAGGGCCGCCATAGTCGCCGAGACGAACGGCGATTGCGCGCTCAAAGCACGGTGCACGGTCAGATGCTGCAACCCGACGCGGAAGTCGGCTATCTTTCGTCTGCTCAGCTACAGGGTTAGTCCCGTTGGGACGATCTACTGACCAGCGGAAGTGCGGTGCCCGGGGCGCCGCCCTCCGTGAGATGTCTTCGCACATCAACTCGTGGCCATTTCAGGGTCGGTCACCCCCCGAAGGTCACTCGCCCGCCTGGCGCAGGCCGGGGCAGGAAGTGAGACGACGAGTATCCCAGCAAGGAGAAGACAGTGTCCAATTCAACGATTGATTCCTCTTCCAGCCGCTCCCTAATGCAGCATCTCGAAACCTCCGATCGCCTGTCGAAACGGTTGCAGTCGTCCTCCCAGACGAATTCCACGCAAGGCTCTGGAACTGGCAGCAACTCCGTTAGTGTCTCAGGCTTCAGCCAGGTCATCAATCAACTCCAGGACCTCGCCACGAGCGACCCCACTCAATTCAAACAACAGAGCGCAGACATTGCGTCACAACTGAACGCGGTGGCAAGCCAGACCAGCGGAAGCGAGGCGCAGATCTTTCAAAACCTGGCCAGCCAGTTTCAGCAGGCCTCGCAAACCGGCGAGGTCCCCCAGTTGGCGTTGCATCATCAAGGTCGCCATCACCATGGCGGCAGTACCGTCACTTCAAACGCCGCGACCACATCGGGCGCCGGGAACGCCACGAGCGCGGCGAGCACAACGATGCCTCAGATCGCACAGAATGCGAATGGATTCTACGGCCCGGAAAACGCGACCGATCCCATAACAGCTGCGATTGCGGCCGGCGCCGCGGGCCTGCAAATAGGGCAGACATACTACAGCGGAGTGCCGGGCTGGGGCCTCAGCGAAGTCGTGTAGCGCGAGACGGAACAGCGGCGGTTGAGCGGGCCGTCAGCAGGCATTTCGCCTCTCGAGTCAGAACTCCCATCGCGCCTCTCCTGCTATGGGGATGGCGCAGGGATGGGCTGACTCTGGTCCGGACCTACTTCGAATACGCCAAGCCGGGCGTGGTGATATCCTCCGCGGCCTTCGGATCGCCGGCCGCCGGCCCATGCCACACGCTGCCGCCGAAGGTAGTGATGTAGATCTTCGAGGAGTCGCGGGGGTCCGGAATGACTCGGTGTCCCCATTTGAAGTTGTAGCCGCGGATGCGTTGCCAGCTCACACCGCGGTCTGTGGAGCGCCAGGCCGAGGACTCGAAGCCGCAGGCGTACAGCACCGTTTTGTCGCGCGGATCGATCGTCACGTCGTAGACGTGCTGGTCGCGGGAGAGCACCTGCTTCCACGTCGCGCCCGCATCGCTGGACAGGTAGATACCGCCGCCGGCCTCCTGGTCCTCCGTTCTGCGCCGCCACGCCGCCAGGTACAGCCGCTTCGGATCCTGCGGATCTATGGCCAGGCCGTTGGGTCCGTTGACGCCCGCCGGCAGCGGCACTTTTTCCCAGTTCTCGCCGGCGTCCTTCGACCGGTAGAACGCGCCGTCGCCGTCCTTGCCGATGCTGCCATCCTCGCTGCGGCGGGCCAAAACCACGTACAGCACCCCGCCGCGATCCTGCGCCAGCCGCCAGGCGAATGGCTCATGCGCCGGCAGGCCGTTGTTCCTGGCCTCCCAGCTCTGGCCGCCGTCGCGCGAGCGGAACACGCCCCGGCCGAACCCGGCCACATACAGCACCCGCGCCTCGGGCGCACTGCGCGCATCGAGCAGAATGTCGGTCGCCGCGGTCTGCGGCAGCCCGTTGGTCTGCACGTGCCAGCTCCGCCCGCCATCGTCGCTGCGCACCACGCCGCCCTGGTAGCCGGAAGGCGACGAGCGCCGCCACATCTTCGGGCGCGGCAGGTCGTGCGTGCCGCTCATCGCGGCCCAGATGCGCCCGCGCACGGCGGGGTCGAACACCAGCCAGTAAGTGGTGTTGGTCCACCGGTGCGGCACGCCATTCGTCGTTGCGCTGTACCAGCTCGCGCCGCCGTCGTCGCTGGCGAAGAGACCGATGTCGGTGTAGCCGATGAACATATGTTGGGGGTCGAAGGGATCGAAGTGCACGCCGTAATTGGTGGTCACGTCCAGCCCCGTCGTAGTCCAGGCGCCGCCCGCGGCGCGCCGCGTATAGGCCGCTTTCCAGGTCGCTCCGCCGTCCAAAGTGCGCAACGTCCGTCCCGAATCGGTCCCGTAGCAGATCTCCGGCTTCTCCGCAGAGACACCCAGCCCGATCGGATTCTCACCCCAACCCGGGCCGAACCGCTCGCTAATCCACCCGTCGTCCACAGCCGGCGATTTCTTATCAGCCTCGCTCCAGACGTCGTGCCAGGTCGCGCCGAAGTCCTCCGTTCTGGTGACGCCGAGCGACGGCGACAGAAGCTCGCGCTTCGCACCGAAGCTCACGTAGGCCACGTTGGGGTGGAACAACGAAGCCGCCACGGCCTGCAACCGCCCGCCGGGCGCCTTGCGGTCCCAAGTGGCGCCGCCGTCCCGGGAGACGAACACCGTGCCGCGCGCGACTCCGTAAACCACCGCCTTGGCGCCGTGGCCGGGGAAGGCCGCCGAGGCGTCCACGAAGCGCTCCGGCGCCGCCGCGCCCTGGCGCATCACGCCGCCCTAGACCACGGCCACGCGGTCCCGGCCGATCACGTACAGGGTGCGCTGAGCGGGCGGGGAATCCGGATCGATGTAGATGTGCTCCGCGCCCGCGGGCAGCCCGCTGGCCACGTTGTCGATGATGACTTGCTTCGAGCCCGCCGGCAGCCCGCCGGCCAGGCGCGTCCACGTGCGTCCACCATCGGCGGAGTGACACAGCGAGGGCCCGTCCTTGGCAGTGAAGACGGCGTACAGCGACTGCGAATCCCGCGGATCCACAGCCAGGGCGGTGATCGCCTCGGCCTCGCCCGTGGTGCGGAACTCCGCCTCGGCATGGTCGTCGAGCATGGCGATGCCCGTGACCGACTTCGGATTGGGGTGAATCAGCGCCCAGGTGGCGCCGGCGTCGGTGCTACGCCACAGGCCCATGCTGTAGATGTAGAACGTATTGGCGTTGGAGGGATCGAAGACGAAGAACTGCGTTACGCCGCGCAGGTTGATCATACGCCAACTCTTCCCGCCGTCCTTGGTCAGGTACGCGCCGGTCATGTCGCAGTTGACGAAGACCACGTTCGGGTCGTGCGGGCTGATGGTCGGATGGTACATCGAGCCACCGCCGCCGGGGCCAACGACCTCCCAGGCATCGTTGCGGGCATTGGCAGGAGGGGCGCCGGGCGCCACCGCCGGGGCCGGGGCAGCAAGGCACGCCAGAATCAGGCTGGCGGCGAACAGACGAATGGACTTCATGTGTGTACCTCGAGTGAGTGCTCTAGTTGTACCAGCCCGGCGCGACGAGGGTCAACGCGAGCACTTAGCGGAGGACTCGCCCGTGCGTCAGCGCAGAAGACGGGCCGGGCATTCACCGCAGAACGCCGCTGGCGCACCGTTAGAATGTCAAATCCCACCGCAGACCGGCATTTCACAGCGAAAAACCGTCACTGCCGGCGCAGCCCTAACGACAATTACCAGTATTTGATAACTATTGATGATCTGTGGCAATTCGCCTTATTCGTTGACCGTTGCAGCGTCGTTTTCGCCGCCGGCGGAGCCCCGTCGCCGCGCAGTGTTAGAGTGGACAGGGGTTGCGTGCCGGAACGCTTCCCGCGACGCGGGCGTTCCATCCCCCACTGGAGGTTTGCGATGCAGTTGCCGTTGTCGTTGCGTGTTTCCCTGTTTGTCCTGACGCTGGGGCTGGCCGTGACGGCCGCGCCCGGCGGCGTGACGTTCTCGCAGTCCGCGAAGAGCGTAGAAACCTATGATTATGTGGAGATTACGGTGAACATCAGCGCGCCGGACGCCGCCAATCCGTTCACCGGCGCGACGCTCAGCGGGTGGTTCGGGAAAGCCGGAGGGAGCGAGCGGGTGACGGTGGACGGCTTCTGCGACTCGCCCGACGGATCTGTGTTCCGCATCCGCTTCATGCTGTCGTCGCCGGGGCAGTACAACTACTCGGTGGTCTACCGGCAGGGCGGCTTTGAAAAACGCCAGGAAGGCACCTTCGAGGCCACGCCGAGCAAGCGCCGCGGCCCGATCCGCGTGGACCCGGACTATCCGTGGCACTTCATCTGGGAGGGCACGAAGGAGCATTACTTCTTCAACGGCACGACTTCGTTCTGGCTGATGGGCTGGCGCGAGGAGCGGATTATCCAGGACGCGATCGAGCGGCTGCACAAGTTGAAAATCAACCGCATGCGGGTGCTGCTCTCCGGCGGGACGTTCACGATGTACGGCGAGCCGGTGATGACGGGCGACAACTTCACGTTGTTCCTGCGGCCGTGGCCGGCCCAGCGGCCGCAGAGCCTCGACAATCCGGGCATCGACTACACGCGCTTCGACACAGCGTACTGGCAGAAGTACGAGCGCATGCTGCGTTTTGCCTGGGAGCGCGACATGATCATCTCCGTCATCCAGGACATCAGCGACGGCCGCATCCACCCGGCGGCGTACAGCGACGACGAGCGGCGGTACTTGCGCTACGCGGCGGCGCGCCTGGGCGCGTTCTCCAACATCACCTGGGACCTGGGCGACGACATGGACAGCTTCCGCGACGAGAAATGGGTGCACGAGACGGGCACGCTGCTGATGGGCTGGGACCAGGCGCATCACCTGGCGAGCAGCCACCCGGTACACCGCGTGAACCAGGACCGGGCGTCGGCGTGGTTCGGATTCACGTCGATCCAGGATTGGTCGCGGCAGCAGCATGCGCTGATGCTGGAGGAGCACGAGATCCAGAAGAAGACCGGCCGCATCATTCCCCAAACCAACGAGGAGTACGGCTACGAGGATCACTACCCGCACTGGGCGCCGGAGCCTCCGGGCGACTCGGCCGAGACGCTGCGCCGGACGGCCTGGGATATCGCCATGGCCGGAGCGTACGGGACCGCGGGCGAGAGCGCGCGCCGCGGCGTCAACATCTGGCCCGACACCGGCGGCGGCTGGGTCAACGGGCGCGGCGACGACAGCATGATCATGCTCAAGGGCTACGCGCACATGGTGGACTTCTTCAGCCGCTTCGAATGGTGGAAGACGGAGCCGCACGACGAACTGGTGGCCGGCGGCGGCGCCTACTGCCTGGCCCAGCCGGGCGAGATCTACGCCGTGTACCTGCCGGTCCGGCCGATGTGCGGCAGCCAGGACGTTTACGAATACAAGCAGGCCTGCGGCACGGTGACGATCCGGCTGGAGCCGGGGACATACGAGGCGAGCTGGTTCGGCGCCGTGACGGGAGAAATCGTGCCGCTGCCGGCGGCGCAGGGTCCGGTGTGGACGCTGCCGAAACCGCCAGGAGGAAACGACTGGGCGCTGCTGCTGAAACGCAGCCCGAAGCAGTGAAGCCGGCGCAAGGGATCGGCCCGAACGCCGCTGAGCGAAGGAGTGCCGGCGAGGGCGCCCTGGCGGCCGGGGCGGCAGGTGGAATTCTCTGACGAAGCCGCCAGGCAAACCGCTACAAGTAGCGGGTGTTGTTTTCTAAAACACTGATTTATCATGAGTTATGAGAGCAGGCTGGCGCATTGTAGCGGCCTGGCCGCATTCAGAGCCACATATCCCGGGCGAAGCGCGGACCCATGGCGGCGGCCGGCTAGAAGGGTGATCGGCTGGCGGGCGGACCTGTCC
>JBEKHU010000017.1:0-14027 GCA_050012115.1 Bryobacteraceae bacterium
GCTGGGCGCCGAGCGCGGGCGCGGCGTACGGCGCGGGGCGGCGCGAGTCCGATCTGACGAAGTTCAAGCCGCAGATCAACATCCCCGAGCTGGTCGAGTACGCGAAATCGAAGGGCGTCAAGATCTGGTTGTGGGCCTATTGGACGGACGTCGATGCGCAGGCCGCGGACGCGTTCGCGCAGTTCGAAAAGTGGGGCATCGCGGGAGTCAAGATCGACTTCATGGACCGGGCCGACCAGTGGATGGTGAACTGGTATCGCGACATGGCGCAGAAGGCCGCCGCGCGCCACCTGACGGTGGATTACCACGGCGCCTACAAGCCGGACGGGATGCGCCGCACGTACCCCAATGTGCTGACGCGCGAGGGCGTAATGGGCGCGGAGTACAACAAGTGGAGCGCCCGCGAGACGCCGGTGCACAATACCACGCTGCCGTTCACGCGCATGCTGGCCGGGCCGCTGGATTACACGCCCGGCGGCTTCGACAACGTGACCAAGGCCGAGTTCGAGCCGCGGAACCTGGAGCCGATGGTGATGGGCACGCGCTGCCACCAGGTCGCGCTGTTCGTGGTGTTCGAGAGCCCGTTCCAGATGGTGGCGGATCATCCCGCGGCGTACGACGGCCAGAAGGAGACCGAGTTTATAAAAGCCGTGCCGACGACGTGGGACGAGACGCGCGTGTTGAACGGCCGGCCGGCGCGGTTCATCACCATTGCGCGGCGCAAGGGACGCGAGTGGTACGTCGGCAGCATCACGAATTGGGATCCGCGCGAGGTCGAGGTCCCGCTCAGCTTCCTGGGCGGCGGGAAGTACTCGGCGGAGATCTACGCCGACGGTCCCAACGCCGCGCAACAGCCGAAAGAAAGCGTGCTGGAAAAGCGCGGCGTGGATGCGGGCACGGTGCTGAAGCTGAAGCTCGCGCCGGGCGGCGGAGCGGCGATCCGGATCGTGCCGGCGCAGTGATTGCGGGCGAGTTTGACATGGTGGATTGATCCGGAGCGCGGGGGCCAGGCGGCTCACTTGAGCCATTTTTTTGTCTGCAAGTTATTGATTTTACGTTCAAAAATGGCTCAACCTGAGCCATTCGCCGTTTTAGAGCGCGAGCCGCCCAGCGGCGCAATAGACCCGCTTCCGGGTGGTGGTTTGTCCGCGGCGGCGATCGCTGTGAGAGGGCAGCTCGTGACAGGTCGCAGACAGGGCACCGGATCGTGCTCTATTGCCGTTGGGCCAACTCGACTGCCTTGCGCGGGTTGATCAGATTGCGCCGGCCGTCGGCGGTCCGATCCGCGGTCGAGGTGATGATGGCGATGACCTCCGGCGGCTTGAGTTTCGGATTCACGGCGATGATCTTGGCCGCCAGGTTGGCGGTATTCGGCGACGCCATCGAGGTGCCTGACAGCTTCATTCTGTCGCCGCCGGGCACATAGCTTTCCACTTCGTAGCCGTTGGCGTGGACCACCACCGTGGGCCCGTAGCTGGTGAAGCTCGCCTCGTCGCCCGCCAGGTCCACCGCGCCGACGGTCAGCAGATTCGGCAGGCGGAGACTCGAGGGGACGAACTCCTCGAAGCTCGCGGAGCTGTTGGAATTGCCCGCCGCGGCGACGAAAAGGATCTCCGGCGCCGAGTTGAACGCCTTCACCAACGCCGCCTTGCGGCTGTCGAAGTAGCCGCGCGCGATCTGCCGGCGTTCATCGGCCGTTTTGCCGATGCCGCACATCTCCATGGCGCTTTCGTATTCCTTGACCGACAGGCCCCAGCTCATGTTCACCACGCGGACGCCATTGCGCTTGAAGAAGTCCACATACTCGGCGGTTGACGCCGCGTCGCGCGCCACCAACTCGGGCGACGGGCAGGGGTCGGGAACGATCTTGTAGTCGAAAGAAATGCGCCCCAAGGCGAGGCGCGCGTAGGGGTTGCCATCCATCAGGATGCCGGCCACGTGCGTGCCGTGCATGTAGCTCCCGGCGAGGTCCAGATCTTCGAAGAATTGCTTGACCTGATCCGGCTTCATCGCCGAAAGCTTCTTCTTCAGCGCCGCCGCGTCGGGTGTGTCGAGATTGGCCTGCATGTCGGTGAAGCCCTTCACTTCGCTCTTCAGCGCGGGGACTTTCTTCTGCTGTTCCGGCGTGAGCGGGAAGAGTTCACCGGATGAGCGCCGCGACTCCAGATCGAATGCGATCAGCTCTAAATTTCCGGACTTGTCCTTCACCAGCCGGTCGCTGAAGATCTTCGAATCCACGCCCGAATCCCACACTGCCACGTTCACCGGCGCGTACCCCTTGCCCGGCTCCAGTTGAACCGAGCGCGCCGCCCAGATGTCCTGCTTGGCGACCTGGTGCGCCGCCAGGTAGCCGCCGTAGGCTTCAATCAGCGTGTCCTTGAGCGGGATTGTCTCGTCCAGCGAGACGCGCATGTTCGGCAGAAAGTGGACCATATCCGAACTCAGCATTCCGCCGTTCTTCTTCAGCGCGGGGTCGAATTCGGCCTGAATGCCACCGATGAGGTACGGCTTGCTCACGATCTCCACGTTGGACTTGCGCTGTTTCAGGTCGTTCTCGATGACCGTGAACGGCATGCCATCAAGCGCCGCGCGGATGCTCTTGTAAACCGCCTGGCGGTACTCGGGCGAGTTGCGGTCCTTGAATTGCGCCCGCGCCTGCAGAATGGCCCTCGTACTCAGGCCACTGAGCAGTTTCGCGGCCGGCTTCTCCTCCAGGTCCTTGATTTGATCGAGCAGCTTCAATGTGTCCGCATCGCGGTGCTCCAACAAATCCAAATTTATGAGCGTGCTGAGCATCCCGCGCAGTGCGGCCTTGTCCTCGATCTCATACTTGGCCAGGACGGATTCCACGTTCTTGCGGATTTCGACCGCCAGTTGATGGAACTTCTGGTCCGACAGCAGAACGTCTTCCACGGTCGGCTCCAGCTTGTAGGTGAAAACGGGCAGATCAGCGGCCCGCGTGATCTTTTGTTTGGGCGCTTGCGCCACCAGAAGCGGTACAGCCACCAGGGCCATGAGAAGCCCTTTACGAAGGCTCTTCACGAACATCAGAGTGTCTCCTTGAACTCAGTTCGGACGACCCTTTTGTCGAAATCCCGGTTCCCAGGGATTCCTTCATCGCTAATTAGGCGCTCCCGATTGTACATCAGTTCGTGAAAGATTGCGGGTTATTCATCTCGCAAGAAGCTGGATTCCCATGGGAGTCTCACGGGTTCCCGATAGGTGATGAATGGATGACGGATGGGGTTTTTGAGGCGCGGAGGAGAGCGGACGGCAGGCGGCTGGGACCGGATAAGCGATAGGATGGCGGTGATCGCGCGGCCGCTGCAAGACGCGCGCTTTGGCCAGAAGAAATAGCAAATGAATCGAATGCATATCATCGGCGCGTATGCTCAGTCGACGTGTAACGCCCAAACCGCCTAGGTCGGACCCAGCGGGTAGTTGCGTCCTTGGGATGGATAGGGCTATGTAAAGGAGCGGCCCGAGCCCGAGGGCGCGGCGGCGGGCGATTCACCGTGCATTTCACCGTGCGCGAACGGTGGTTTCACCGTGAAAACATCGTGTTTTACCGTGTTTTTACCGTAAAAACAGCGGTTTTTTCGGGCACCGTGCTTCACGGTGGATCTGCTGCAATCAAAGGACTTACGCGAATTTCACCGTGCATTTTTACGCACATTAACACGCGTCACCGTGCGTCACGGTGGATCTGTTGCAATATAAGGACTTGGGGAGATTAAAGGGCCACATTAACACGCTGCACCGTGCGTCACGGTGGATCTGTTGCAATCAAAGGGATTCGCAACATTAACACGCGCATTTTTGCGCGCGCACCGTGCGCCACCGTGTATCTACGCCGATCTAAAGGACTTATCGAAAATCTCAGCGTGTTTCGCCGCACGGCGAAATCGCGGTGTTCTGGCGGTGTTTTCGTCGCAGGACCAGCGTGCATCCATCGTGGAAACGGGAAACGGACGTGCACTCCCCCTGGCCTATTCCAACTTCCGCTCGGCGTTCATCCTGCCTTGCGCTTCTCGCGTTCGGCCAGCGTTTCGTGCAGTAAGGACTTGATGTAGGTCTGGTAAGGGAGCCCCTTTTGCTCCGCCTGCTTGCGGGCCAGGGCCAGGTCCGTTTCCGGGACGCGGAGCGAAACCACTCGCGCCGGCGTCCTGGCTCTGGAAGCCTCGATCCGCGCCCGCAGTTTCTCCGCGGTGAGGACCTGCGCCTCGCCCCTTTTCACGGCTGCGGCGAATTCCCTGTCGTGGGACTTCCGGTTCTCGAACCACCACGCGGCTTCTTCCACTTCGGAAGCGAAGGCCGGGACTGCGCGCTTGCTTTGCTTCTTCATCGTTTTCTCTCTCGAAAGAGCTGCTTGTAAGTGGCGCTCGCCGGGAACGCGGTCACGGCGCGCACCTTACCATCC
Organism: Bryobacteraceae bacterium; assembly: GCA_050012115.1. Lineage (GTDB taxonomy): Bacteria > Acidobacteriota > Terriglobia > Bryobacterales > Bryobacteraceae > CAIVVT01. Next base: position 4,421 of record JBEKHU010000017.1, read on the forward strand.
CGTAGCGTCCAGATCGCGACCAGCAATCTGCCAGAGTCCGCCGGGCCAACCGACCGGTAGCGTGGCTCGCCATCCACCACCTCGTACTCCAAATCCAGCGGGGAATTTTGCAGGACAGATTCAAACTCCCGCGCTGTCACTTTATGGGCCGCCAGGTGTTTCGTGTTCTCCGCATCCCAATCGAACTCGATCCCGAAGGCCACGATTGGATTGTAGTGTAGCGTATATACGCTGTCAATATACTCGGTGGAGTTGAAAACCCGGATCGCGCCACCGCCCTAGACAGTGCGCTGACGCACGAACGGCCCCGGACGCGCTTGCGGGAGCGTCCGAGGCCGTTGAGGTTGTCTTGCGACCCGGCCGGTGAGCCGGGCGGATGTCACGACGGAACTTAGAGGCCCTTGTCGTAGAGGAATTTGCACAGGTCGACGCAGCGGCAGCTATAGCCCCACTCGTTGTCGTACCAGGAGATCATCTTGAGCAGCGTGCCGTCCAGCACCTTGGTCATGCCGCCGTCGACGATGCTCGAGTTGGGGTTGTGCAGCATGTCGGTGGAGACCACCGGATCGTCGGTGTAGGCCAGGATGCCCTTGAGCTTGCCTTCCGCGGCGGCCTTGAGGGCGGCATTGACGGCTTCGGCGGTGGTCGCGGTCTTCAGAATGACGGTCATGTCGACCACGGAGACGTTGGGCGTGGGCACGCGCATGGCGTAGCCGTCCAGCTTGCCCTTCAGTTCGGGCATGACCAGGCCGATGGCCTTGGCGGCGCCGGTCTTGGTGGGGATCATGTTGAGCGCGGCGGCGCGGGCGCGGCGCAGGTCCTTGTGGGGGAAGTCGAGCACGACCTGGTCGTTGGTGTAGCTGTGGATGGTGACCATCGCGCCGAGGACGATGCCGAAGGAATCCTGCAGCACGCGGGTCACGGGCGCCAGGCAGTTGGTCGTGCAGGAGGCGTTGGAGATGACGTTGTGCCTGGCTGGGTCGTACTTGTCTTCATTGACGCCCAGGACCACGGTCAGATCTTCGTTGGTCGCCGGCGCGGAGATGATTACCTTCTTCACCGAACCCTTGAGGTGCGCCTTGGCGGCGGTGGCGTCGGTGAAGCGGCCGGTGGACTCGATCACGATCTGCGCGCCGTGGCTCGACCAGTCGATCTCGGCCGGAACCTTGATGCTGTAGACCTTGATGCTCTTTCCGTTGACGGTGATCTCGCCGTCGCCGGCCTTCACATCGGCGTGCAAAGGACCCAGAACGGAGTCGTACTTCAGCAGGTGCGCGAGCGTTTTGGTGTCGAACATATCGTTGGTCGCCACGATTTCGACACCCGCCTCGGGCATGCTGAGCGCGGCGCGCAACACGTTGCGTCCGATGCGCCCAAAGCCGTTGATCGCTACTTTAATGGCCATGCAAAATGATCCTCTCTGTTGGAATGAAATTCGAACTTTCAGGATATCAGAGCCCGCCGCCGCGCGGCCAATTCCAACGGAGTTTCGGCTCCTGTTCGCGGCGGACGCGCTACTGCGGCGGCTTCAGCGGCGGCGCCGTGGCCCCGCCGAGTCCGGCGTAGGCGTCCTTCACCTGGACGACCTTGCTGTTGGCGAAGGTGACGAAGGTGATGCGGCCGGGCGGGAGTCCGTAGATCCAGTCCTCGGTTTCCAGGCCGTCCCTGCTCTCGCGCAGCTTGTCGCGCGGCATGCCCATGGCCATCAGCACCTGGTCGCGGCTCATCCCCACGGCGGCGCGCTTGGCCTTGATGGCCTCCTGGATCTCCTTGGGCAGGCTGGCGAAGTAGTCTTCCGAGGCGCTGCGTTGCTCGAAGTCCAGGACGGGCTTGAGGATCTTTTTCACCTCGGAGGGGGTGATCTCCGGCGGGATGCGGCCCTTCCATTGCAGCGCGACCGTGGTGCCGTAATTGCGCGTGACGTCGCGGCTCATCGGCTGCGTGGCGGCTCCGCCGACGCCGGCGCCCATCTCGACACGCTGATACCACTTGCCCTTGGGCTTGAACCCGCCGTTGATCTGCAGGACAATCTGGTCGTCCTCGATGTCCACTTTGGTCACCTGAACCAGGTCGTCGAGGCGCGCCACGGGACCGAATTCCATCCCCGCTTCCCTCCAGCCGGGCTTGTCCCAGGTGCCGTCGGCGTTGAACTTCAGGGCCTTTTTGGAGCGCGGCAGAAAGGTCTTCACCTTGGCGTATTCGGCCGCCAGACCGCGAATCAGGGTGAGCTTCTCCTCGTCGGTCAGCCGGCGGACGGTGTCCTCTTTGGCTTTCTGATCGGCCGGGGTTTGCGCCGGCGCGCACGGCAGCAGCAGGAGAGCAAGCAGCAGTGCGGCGCTGGCCGGCTTCATTCCAGAGGCTCCTGGCGGGCATCGAGCAGCAGGGAGGGTTGGCGGTGCAGGCGGCTGCGCCACAACCACAGGAGCAGCAGACCGCACGCCGCGGTGGTCAGGACGCTGCCTTCCGGGCCATACTCGCCTCCGCTCAACCAGACGTTCGAGGTCCACTTCAGCTCGTAGCCCGTCAACACCAGTGTAAACCCGCTCAAACGCGCGCCGAACAGCGGCAGGACGATGTTCCAGCCGAAGTGCAGCCCGATCGGCAGCCACAGCGCCCCGCTGCGCCACGTGGCGACGCAGAACAGTACGCCCCACAGGCCCGTGTTGACGATGCCCAGCCACTCAGCGCCCAGTTTCACCCAATTCACGCTGAACATCGCGGCGTGCCCGGTGGCGGCAGGCGAGCCGATGTACAGGTTGCCCAGGTGCATCAGGGCGAACAGGATGCCGAAGGGAATCGTGACCCGCCACAGCCCCAAAGCGCCGGCCAGCAACTGGAAGGCGTAGCCGCGGAACATCAGCTCCTCGCCAACGGCGCCGAACAGCAGCAGCGTGGCGACCATAGCCAGCTTGCCGAAGCCGAACCCGGCCGCCGGGTCGGGGTTCTTCACCCACGTGGCCAGCCCGCACATGAGCGCCCCGCCGGTCACCAGCGCCGCGCCGGCCGCGCCGGCCGCCAGGCCCTGCCAGAATTGTGTGCCGGAGGCGTGGCTCCAGCCCATCCCGACGTCCTCGAGCCGCCCGCGTTCGTAGATCCGCACCACGATGGCGCTGGCCAGCACCGAAGCCAGGAACGGGCTCAGCGTGGCGGCGGGAAAGTAGCCCAGCGTCTCGTTGAGGAACAGGCCGAACAGATTCATGGCGAGCCAGATCAGCAGCAGGAAGAAGCCGGCGCGGAGAAGCAGTCCGACCGTCGATACGCGTTCCGGCCTGGCTGGCATGGTGCTGTTGACTGGCTCTTCGTGCATGGTTGTTGCGGCTGATTCCCGAACCCAATAGGACGCTCGCGAGGGCCCTGATGTTCCCAAGGATAGCGAAGTGACGGCGAGCGCAGTCAGCGCGGGCCTGGCAGGTTCCTAAAAAGGGCGCGCTACCACCGTTCCCTCACGGTCGCGACGCCGAGATTAACCACGCTACCTCCGCTCCCTCACGGTCGCGGCTCAGCAACACGAAGAATCGCTCCCTCCGGTCGCGGCTCGGTAACAGGCGCGGCGGACTATCCCATGAGCCGGGACAGGTACTTCTCGACATCCGCCTTGAAGTTGTCGATGAAGCCCGTGACGTAGGGCGCCACCGCGAGGCCCGGATCCGCCACGAGAGGCGTCAGGTCCATGGCGAAGTTCAAGGCCGTCTCGGTGTCGGTGGCATGCGAGGCGTAGTAGGTGGCGTGGGCCAGGCGGCGCCCGGCGGTCGCCAGGTCGTAGCGCTTGCCGCCGCTGACCTGCGAATCGAAGACGCCGACCAGCGCGGCGGCGACGTTGGGATACTTCGACGCCGGCAGGCACTGCTTGACGTCGTCGGAGAGCCAGTCCAGGTCGCGCCAGACCTCGCAACCGTAGACCTTTTTCGGCCGGTCTTGCGGCGGCAGGCGGCGCAGCGCGGCGAGCGCGCGCAGGCTGGAGGCGACGTGGGTCTCGTGCTTGTCCGCAAGGTTGTGCAGATACACGACCTCCGGTTTGGCCGCCTCGAAAATCGCCAGCAGATCCGCGACGACTGACTCGCGCCGCGGATCCTTCACCGCCGAGCTGGGGTAGCCCAACTGGATCATGCAGGCGTAGCCGCCGACGTAGGACGCGGTGCGCTGCTCCTGGCGGCGTATGGACTGCATCTGCTCGTCGGTGTAATGGCCGTAAATGCCCGAACGCGGGCTGCCCGCTCCGTTGGTCACCACGACTCCGCTGAACCAGCGGTCCGGCAGCCCGAAGCACTCGGCGATGCCGTGGTAGGCCATGATCTCGATGTCGTCCTGATGGGCGCTGACGCACAGGTGCGTGGTGCGCGCGAGCGCGGCCTCCTGCGGCGCCGCGCCGTCGGGAATGAACACATCTGCATCGGGATTGTGAAACTGCATCGTAATCTACTCCACTTTCTCGTCTTATCGAATTGAGGGCAGGCTGGCCGCGGCGACCGCCTGTCCGTGGCGCTTTTCCTTCTCGCTGGGAACATGCAGACGCAGGGTTTCCTCGACCTCGGGGAACTCGTCCTTAAGAACCTGGTGCGCGGTGGAGAGGATCAAATCGCCACCTTCGCCGGTCAGTACGCGGCCCAGCACCAGCACGTGGCGCAGCTCGTAGAAGTCCGCGTACTGGGCGATGGCATAGCCCAGGTAGACGCCGATCGAGCTGTAGATCGCCTGGGCGCGCGCGTCGCCGGCGGCCATCAGCTTCTGCGTCTCAACCAGCTTTTCGGCCAGCGGCATTTGCTTGGGCAGCTCGATGCCCGCCGCAGGCAGCAGGCGGTTGACGGCCTGTTGCGAAAAGTACTGCGCGCCCACGCCGTGATCGCGCGACCACTCGTCCAGCGGCCCGGCCGGCCGGTAGTCGATGGGAACGAAGGCCAGCTCGTTGAGCCAGCCGGTGATGTTGCCCTGCGGCGTGACGTAGCCGCCGGCCTGGCTGGTGCCCATCGAGACGCCCAGCACCGCGCCGTCCTCGAGCGCCATGGACCCGGCGAGCGCGGTCACCTCGCCGTCGTTTACCACTTCGAACGGGATCCCGCTCCAGGCCTGCTGCAGCTCGAAGAACATCCTGCGGATGCGGCTGTCGAAGAGCTCGCGCGGCACGCCGCGGAACAGCGAGGCGACTCGAATCTCGTTGTCGACATAAACGCCGGCCGCGCTGCCGCCGATGGCGTCGACGCGCGGCATTCTGGCGGCGGCCCGCTTCAGGCTGTCGTTGATCTCGTCGTAGTGGTATTGAGGATCGGTCTTGAAATACGGATCCCAGCCTAGCTCCTCGCTGTAGACCAGCTCGCCGTCAATCACCGCGGCGGCCTTGCGGTCGCTGCCGCCCAGGTCGAAGCCGATGCGGCAGCCGTCGAGGTGACGTCCCAGCGGCAGGCCCGTTTCCTTCGTTTCCGGCGCATCGGCATAACGCGCGCCGAGGATCTCCATCGGATGGCCGTAGACGCGGTCGCCCATGAAATCGAAGTCGAAGGCGCGCGCTCCAGCCGGAGAATAGACGGCGCGGATGTGTTCCGCGATAGCAGAGTCTCCGGCGATCGTGACTCTGTAGCCACCGCGCTGCCAGAGCAGGAACTTCACCAGGCGCTCGACGTAGCGCTGATTCAGAGCGACGGCGAAGCCGGAGTGGGGCAGCACGGCGGTATGGTAGACGGAGACGGATCCGTCCGGCCGCTCCAACGCGAAGGCCAGCTTCTCACCGCCGCCGGCGGCCGCGACGGCGGCGCGAAACTCGCGATTCCACAGCGCCGCCGGAAGGAACTCGGGATCCACGGGAGGTCTCAATTTGGGATGAATGGCGATGTCGTTTGGCATGCGGAATGAACTCCAGGATGAAAGGGCCGACGGCCACTACAGTACAGCGCCGGCGCGGGCCGTTGCAATCGATGAGGCTCGCGCGAAACCGCTCGATCCGGCCGCGCTGAGCGCGCAGAACGCGGTTTGCGAGCCGCAAACAGCCGCGATGGCCGCGCCGCCCCCCGCCAAAGCGGGATGCCGCGAGCCCATTTCACGGGATGCCCGCCGGATTGCGCAACGCCATCGGCGCATTCCCGTCTGTCACTAGTGAAGGCGCAAGTTCCAAGAAGTTGACGCCCAATAGAAAACTTGAATCAGGAGACTCGAACATGAAAAAGTTAGCAACTCTCACCACGATGGCGTTCCTGCTGAGCACGGTGTTTGCATTCGCGCAGGCGCCGGCGAATCAAGACAAGCCGGCCGCCAGTACCACGAAGACCACCAAGAAACAACCAAAGGGCCAGAAGAAGTCCAGCGCCAAGAAGACCACCACGACCGCGCCCGCGGCCGAGAAGTAAGACTTCAACACTCACACCAGTTCACACTTCGCCCAGGCCGCAAGGCCTGGGCTTTTTTGTGTGCCGAGGCAGCGCCGCAGAGAAGGACGACGGCGGCGAGCGCGCGGCGACCCGCGCTCAGCGCGGGGGCTGGTTGGGATTGACTCCATCCAGACCGGCCTTGACCTTGTCGGTGGCCTGCTTGAGCTGCTCGGAGGTCTGTTTGAGCGCTGCGAATTCGCGGGCCGCGTCGTCCTTACGGCCGCTCTGCTGATAGGCGTTTCCGAGCTGCAGATGCGCCATCGGGTTTTGAGACTGCAATTGCACGGCGCGCTCGAGGGGCGGAATCGCCTCGGCGGCGCGGCCGGCGCTCAGCAAGGCGCGCCCGTGCCCGAGGAAGGCGTCGAACAGGCTCGCATCCAGCTTTGTGGCCCTGGTGAAATGCTCGATCGCATCCGGCCACTTGGCTTCCTGCCGCGACATCTCGCCCAACACGCATTCGGCCGCCGCGTTGTCCGGATTGAGCTTCAACTCAGCTTCGAACTCGGACCGCGCGGCGCTGAAATTCACCGGCTGGTCGGGCCGCGTCAGCATCAGCCGGCCGAGCTTGAAGTGCATGCCGGGGTACTCCGGGAAACGCTCCAGCACGAGCCGGTACTCCTTCGCCGCGTCGTCCCACTTGCCCTGGCTCTCCAGGGCCTCGGCGTTCAATTCGTGCACCTGCGGCGAACCCGGGGCGGTACGCATCAGCGCGCGCCCGGCGCGCAACGACAGTTCAGAGTAGATGTGAACCGAGAGGAACAGCACATCCGGGTCGTTCGTAAACTCGCGGTTCAGCGTGCGCAGTGTGGCGGTAGCCTCGTCGACGGCGTCCGTCTCGAGCGCACACTTCACGAGATTGAGGCCGATGTGCTTGCGTTGTTCGTGGACGGTCACCCGCGCGAAGGCCCGTTTCAGCAGCGGGAAGGCTTCCTCGCAATGCCCGTTTTCAGCCAGTTTCGTACCGTCGTCGGTCAACGGCGGCACAGCATGCGGTTTCGCCGTCCGGGCCGGCGCGGGCGCTTTGACGGGCTCCTGGGCGCCCAACCACGCCGGCTCCGCGGCCGCGGCGAGCAGCGCCAGAGCCGTCAGCGCAGGTCCCAGGATCGTTCTCCGCATGACTCTGTTGTACCCTAACACACAAAACGCGGAGCCCTCCGCCCGGGGAAGGCTCCGCGTCGGATCGGTCGTTGACAGCCGAACCCAGGCCCGCTAGAAGTAGAGCTTCAAAGCGAGCTGGATCTTTCTGGGGCCTTGCGAGCTCGAGATCACCCCCATGCCTCCGCCCAGTGTGACACCGGGCGAATTGAGGATCACCGAGTTGGTTGCGTTGATGAAATCGGAGCGGAGCTGCAGCCTCTTGCTCTCGGTGAAGACGAAGTCTTTCATCAGACTCATATCGAAGTAAGCCGATCCCGGCCCGTGGATCACGCTGTTGCCGCAGGTGCCGAAGGTCCCGGCAGTCGGAGAGGTGTACGGGCTGGGGTCGAACCACTGGATACCGCCGCCGGAGTACGGCGCATTGACCGTCTTCTGCGGCCCGGCGCAGTCGGCACGGTTGTAGAAGAAGTTGCCGGTGCCGGATTCATCCGCCCAGGTGAACGGCGTGGTCGGGAAGCCGCTCTTGATGGTGAGAATGCCGGACGCGTTCCAGTTGCCCGCGATGGCATTCACCACCGGGTTCATGCCCTTGCCGAACTTGCGGTTCCGACCGAAGGGCACTTCGTAGATCGCGTTGGTGGTAAGGACCGACTTCTCGTCGAAGAAGCATTCGCCCCACTCAGCCTTCTGGTCATAGAGGTTCTGCCAGTAAGTCGGGCCAAAGCCGGCCTGCGCGCCCCAACTGCCGTAATAACCGCCGTTGTCGCTCATGCACTTGGAGAAGGTGTAGGCGACCTGCCCCTCGAGGCCGTTGCTCAGGCGCTTCTGCAGCACCATTTGCAGGGCGTTGTACTTCTGGTTGCCGACGGACTCCGTGCCCTTGTAGATGCCGCCTTTGCCCATCACGTCCGCGACCAGTGTCGGGTTGCCGGCCAGGTACGGCGTCGGCGAGACCGTGCCGTCGGCGTTCAGCCGGCTTTGCGATAGTTCCATTGGCTCCATCAGGTGCGTGCCATGCTGGCCGACGTAGCTGGCCTGCAGCGTGGTGCTGTTGTTGAACTGATGTTGAATGGTGAAGCTCCACTGCTGGACGATGGCCGGCTTGATCTGATCCCAAACGCGCAGCGTGGCGCCAGCGAAGGGATCGCCCGCCGGCGGCAGGATCAGGCCCTGGTCCGTCGTGGTAGTGGGCAGCAGGTACTTGCCCGTGGTGTAGTTCGGCGCCGAGTAGGTGACCAGCGTTTCCGCCTGGTTGAGGGGCGGGTTCAGCGGCAGGCGTAGGTTGGTGCCGGTCCCCTCGAGGTAGGAGGAGATCGTGTAGGCGCCGCGGAAGACCGTCTTGTGGTTGAAGATCTTCGGCGCATAGGCGAAGCCCAGGCGCGGTTGGAAGTCGAGGCCGCCGTTGTAGGAGTTGTACAGCGCACGGCAGTTGTCGTAGGGGCAGGCCTGGCCGGCCAGATAGACCGTGCCGCTCGTGATGCCGAAATTGGCCTGGCGATTGTCCACCTCGATCCACGGCGTATGGGTCTCATAGCGCAGGCCGAGGTTCAGCGTCAGGCTGTCGCTGACGCGGAAGTCGTCGTTGACGAACCCCGCGAGGACCGTGGAGCGCTGGCCCCATGTGCCCGTCAGGCCGCCGCCTTTGCCGAACTGGTAGGGCAGGCCCAGGAAGAAGTCGCTCTCGCCGGTGCCCGAATACTGCCCGTTGAAATTGATCATACCCAGGTTGCCGCTGTTGGAGGCGTAGTAGATGTCGATGCGCTCGCGCATCATCTCGAAACCGGTCTTGATGACGTGCCGGCCCTTGGTGATGATCAAGTTGTCGTCGAACTGGATCACCGTGCTGGCGAAGAGCTGCTGGTTGCCGGAAATCGAGTTGCCGATGCCAGCCACGTAACCGTTGCTGAAACCGAGGCCGACGAGTCCAGGGCCGCCGACATTGGCGTTGGCGATCCCAAGCGAATTCCCGAAATTGCCGATGCCCTTGGGGTCATAGCCGTTGTTCACCAGCAGGTAGTTGACGCCGGCGCGGGCTTCGTTCACGATGCTCGGGCTGATGGTGCGCGTCCAGTTCAACACCCCGTTATGTGCGTTGTCGCTGATGAACGAATCGGAATTCAACTCGAACGTGGTGGTGGACGGATCGTTCGCGT